>NZ_CAXTGZ010000064.1:0-17537 GCF_964243625.1 uncultured Caballeronia sp. | reverse complement strand
GCTGCGTTCATGCGCCGCGCAGCTAGCCGGCCGCACATTGCTTCGAGTTCTGCCATCACCTCGAACATCTCGATCAGTCGATGCAAGCTGATCTTCGCCACGACCGCGCCGTGCCGCGGCCGCATCTCGACCATCCCCGCCGACGCGAGCTGCAGCAGCGCTTCCCGCACGGGAGTCCGCGACACCTGGAAACGAGCCGTCAGTTCAGCTTCATCGAGCGGTGCTCCGGGTGGCAGCGCGCCCGTCGCAATGTCTTCCTCAATCGATTCCCTTAGCTGGTCCGCGCGAGTGAGCTTGTTCGTCATGATCGACCTTTACGGTTGCATGTTGGGCAGACGGTACGCGTAAACGATAGTTGAGAATGCAGGGGTGTGGCTTATAAATACACAGACGCTCCGTAAATATTTTAAAACGTCACCTACAGCTTACAAAGCTTTTTCATCGTATTCAATGGACTTCCTACCGTCGTCCATTCGGTTCATCACGGCCCGCGCTTGCCCGGGTTCTGCATTCTCCGGTTTTCGTGCGCGCGGCATTCTCGTGAGCAATCCGTTGCACCGTCTTTTCCAATAATGCTGGCCATGTCGGAGACACTGATCATGATAGTCAAGTCAGTAGGTGTACTACTGGGTGTGAGTGCGGGCGTCTTGTTGATCAGTGGATGTGGACACAGCGACAATGGTTCAAGCAACACCGACAAGGGCGCCGGCTTCATCAACAGTTTCCAGATCATCTCCACTGCGCCGGCGTTCGGAGGCGCCACGCCTGCCGGTGCGGCGGGACCTTACCAGGTCATCACTGCCGTCGTGCACGGCGAGCTTGATCCGAACAACCCGCTCAACGCGGGCATAGTCAACATCAAGAACGCCCCGGTCGGTGCCGACGGCTACGTGGCCTATGAAACCGATGTGGTGCTCCTGCGCCCGCAAAGTGCGTCGACGGCAAAGCGCGTGCTGTTCTACGACGTCGTCAACCGCGGCAGCAAGATTGGCGACGCGTCGTTCATAGGCGGCGGAGCTCTGGATACGGGCGCTGCGCCCACGTCCAGCTTTCCATCGCTGCTGCGCAACGGCTACACGATCTTGTGGAGCGGATGGCAAGGCGACGTCCCGCTGACAGGCAACAGTTCGCTTGCGGGCGCTGGCCTGCTCGGTACGAGCTTTCCTGTCGCGACCAACAAGGACGGCACGCCGATGACCGCCTTGAGCCGCGAAGAGTTCATTCCGGACTATGCCGGCGGTCCTGCCACGACCATCCCGCTGACTTACGCTCCCGCCGATCTCAACGACAAGACGTCAGTCACCTTCACCGCGCGCCAGTCGTGGCTGACGGCTTACGGCAGTATTCCGGGCGGTGTGGAGACCTACACGGCGCCCTCGGTCTCGGTGCCGACCTGGAGCTATGCCAGCACCCCGAACAATGTTTATGAAGGGAACTACTCGGTGACGTTCACACCGCCGGCCAGCGTTCCCGGACCCAACGGGACGAGTGTTCCGCCGGACGCCGGCACGATCTACAGCTTCGTTTACAAGGCGGCGGCACCCACGGTGGACGGTATCGGTTTTGCGGCGCTGCGCGACCTTGTCTCGTTCCTCCGATACAACTCGACCGACGCCCAAGGCATGGCCAATCCGCTCAACGACCTGAAGACGGCCCCGTGCGCTACCGCTTCGTGCTCGCAAAGTACCAATTTCGATGTCGCTATCGGCGAAGGCATTTCGCAGTCCGGGCGCTTCATGAAGGACTTCCTGTACCAGGGATTCAACGTCGACAAGAATGGCAAGATTGTCTTCGACGGCATGTTCCCGATCATTTCTGCTGCCCGGCGCACCTGGACCAACGCTGCATTTGCGCAGCCCGGCCGCTGGTCCAAGCAGCACGAAGATCACTTCATGCCGGGCTTCCAGTTCCCGTTCACTTACGCCACGCTCACGGATCCTGTCAGCGGCATGACGGATGGCCTGCTCAAGCAATGCACGCAGACCAATACATGCCCGAAGATCATGCAACTCGATGGCGCGTTCGAATGGTGGGGCGGCGCCGCTTCGCTCGTGGTCACCGACGGGCGCGGCAACGACATCCAGTTGCCTCCCAACGTTCGTTATTGCCTTGTCCCAGGCACGCAGCACGGCGGTGGTAACGGCGTGACGACGGGCAACCTCGTCATTCCGGCCGCGGGCAGCCAGTGCCAGTTGCCCGGCTCGCCGGTCGAGGAAACGCCGGTCGAACGGGCGCTGATTCCCGCTCTCGTGAACTGGGTCGCCAACGGCACGGAGCCGCCTGCGTCGCAGTATCCGACGGTGGCATCGGGCACCCTCGTTGCGCCGACGCAAACCGCGACCGGCTTCCCGAGTCTCACCAACGTGAGCGTACCGAGCGGGACGGCGGCTACGCCGGTTGCATTGCAACTGACGTTCAACGGTGAATATAACCAGCTCTTCGTGACCGACTACAGTAACGCCGTGCCGGTGGTCAACACCGCGCAGCAATACACCATCCTCGTACCGAAGGTCGATGCCAACGGCAACGAGACAACGGGCGTCCTGGTGCCCGACGTCAGCGTTCCGCTTGCGACTTATACCGGATGGAATTATCGGGGAGCGGGGCATGCCATAGGCGACGGCTGCATCTCGAACGGCGCGGCAATTCCGTTGGCCGTGAACGCTGCAGCGCAAGCGGGCGGCATGGATTCGCGCGCTACCTTGGCAACGCTTTACGGCGCCAGCCGGTCGAAGTATCAGGCGGCCGTGGCGGCAGCAGCCAATGCGCTCGTGAGCAAGGGATACTTGTTGCAGGCGGACGCCGACAATGTCTTTGTCGCAAACGCCGCGAGCGTTTCACCCACGTTGTTGCCGCAGCCGTGAAGTCTATAAAATGCGCGGCGGCCGGATGGCTCGCATTGGCGATAGTGACGCTCACCGCCTGCGGCGGAGGCGGCTCGGACAATGCACCATCGACCGCACCGGGCCCGGTCTCACCGGTTGCGACCGCGTATCAAAACAGCCTGACGCTTGGCAGCGTCGCGCCGCAGTCGTTGTCGTTCATTGCGGCGACTACGACTGCGAACGCGATGATCGTGAGTCCTGTCGCGGCACCGCTGCTTGCGGCAGGCAATTCCCCGCTCGTATCCAGCCACTTTCAAAGCGGCGTGACCGGCGCAGGGATTGCGTGCGTCTCGGCGCCAACGAATAGCATCGGCACCGTGACAGGCGTCAATGCCGGTGTGAACATCAAGAGCGTCGCGGTGCTTCTCGATGGCACCTGGACGGTATCGACGACGCCCGCCGCGACCTGGACCGCGCTGGTATCTAACGCCGCGACGTTCGATGGCTGGGAAAATTGCGGTGCAAAGGCGGAAGGCAGTCCGTCGCCGTCGTCCACGCTGATCGTTGCTGCGGACGGGAGCTTTACCGACAACGTCTTCAACGGTAATCCGTCCACCACCGTGAGCATCGTCGATCAAGGGTTCACGGCCTCGCAAGCTGCATTGATGCTTTCGGACGCCGGTTATCTCGATGCAAGCCAAGCCGGCAATCCACAGGCGATTCATCTGAAGATTTACCAGAATGCAACGAGGCAAACGCTTCTTGTCGAGCAAGGTATTCCCTCTAGTGGTGCGACGAACGACAATCCCGGCTACGTCGCAATCTACTTCCAGCGTTGACCGATTCAAAACCATGCTCAGTCTCATATACCGCGGATTCGTTTTGAAGAAGTGCTGACCAGGCGTCGTTAAGCGATCACGTTCGTCGAATCCGTCGGCGGAAATTCGCGCAAGGATGCCTAAATGAATCGGTTTGACCGGCTGTCTGTATTAAGCAAGCTGCTGCTGTCGTTTGCGTTTTTGATCATGTTCGGCGCGTGCCTGGGAGGCACTGGGATCGTGGCGCTTGCCAAGATGCATGGCATTGCCTCCGAAATCGGCGCTCAGCATCTCGACGGTATCTATTACCTCGGCGAGGCCACGCGCAACAAGTTGAACACCGACCTTGCGGCCGCCAACCTGAGTTTCGCGGACAACGCCGGCCGTGAAAAACTGAAAGCGGGAATTCGCGAGTCGCTCGCGAACATGCACCGCGCGCTCGATCAGGCACGCGCCACGATCACCACGCACGACGGTCAAGCGCTCTACGAGCAAATCGCCGCGCGTGCCGCCGATTGGGAATCCATCGTAGAAATGGAAGTCGGCGCGCGGCCCATGCCGGCCGGCATGGATCACGCAGAGCTTGTGCGCCAGGCGATCGACGCAAGCGAACGGCTACGCGACTCGATGATGAATCTCGGCGACCAGAAACGCGCACTGGCTGTAAACGCGCAACGTCGTTCCGCCGATGAATTCGAATCGATGCGCTGGATCATGATCGCGCTTGTCTTCGGTTCTATCGCGACAGGCGGCGTCCTGGCGGTCGTGATCGCACGGCGTCTTGCAGCGCAGCTCGGCGGCGAGCCGGGCTACGCAGTCGAAGTTGCAAACCGCATTGCGGCGGGCCATCTCGCCGGCAGCGTGTCGATTCGCCCGGGCGACAACGACAGCATGCTTCATAGCCTCGCAAACATGAGCGGCAAGCTGGCGGACATAGTTGGCGGGATTCGGACATCGAGCGAATCGATCTTGCTTGCCTCGCGTGAGATCGCGCAGGGCAATACCGACCTCTCTCAACGCACGGAAGAGCAGGCAGCGTCGCTGCAGGAAACGGCGTCGAGCATGGAAGAGCTGACGTCGACCGTGCGTCAGAATGCCGAAAACGCGCAGCAGGCAAGCGGGCTTGCGCGCACTGCATCGGAAGTATCGGCGAAGGGGGGCGAACTGGTCGATGGTGTAGTCGAAACCATGCGCGATCTTGCCGCGGGTTCGAAGCGGATGATGGACATCATCGCTGTGATCGAAGGCATTGCATTCCAGACGAATATTCTTGCACTGAATGCGGCCGTGGAAGCGGCGCGTGCCGGCGAGGAAGGGCGGGGTTTCGCCGTGGTGGCCGGCGAAGTTCGTTCACTGGCGCAGCGCAGCGCGTTGTCGGCGAAAGAGATCAAGGAGCTGATCGACAGTTCGACGGCGCGTGTCAACAGCGGCGCGCAGATTGCCGAGCGTGCCGGCGAGACGATGGCTGAAGTCATGCATTCCGTTCAGCGCGTGACGAGCATGATGAGCGAGATCTCGGCTGCGTCGAACGAGCAGAGCACGGGTATCGAGCAGGTCAACCTCGCGGTCGCGCAAATGGACAGAGTCACGCAACAAAACGCGGCGCTCGTTGAACAAGCTGCTGCGGCGGCCAGTGCGATGGCGGATCAGGCCGCGCATCTGAAATCGACGGTCGCCGTATTCACGCTCGATGAGAGCCGAGTGAGCTGAGTGCGTTTTGCGAGCGTCCGGCTCTTTTAACGGGCGTGACCACTACCACTTCAGGACACAGCGCCCGATCCATATTTCCCGACCAGCAGCGCGCCGCTTGCAAATCGTTCGAGTGCGTACGGCGCGAGAGACACATCGGTGGGAAGTCCGAGCGCATGTTGCGCTAGGATCTTGCCGATACCCGGAGATAACTTGAACCCGTGGCCGGAAAACCCGAAACCGGCCACCAGTCCTTCTATATCGCCAATGGGTCCGAGCACCGGGTTCCAGTCAGGCGTGACGTCGTACACGCCGGTCCATGATGACGCGAGTCCGGCGGTCTCGTAGGCCGGAAAGCGTTCGGCGACCTGCTCGCCCACTTCGCCCACGTAATCGAGCGAGACATCGCCCTGCTCGGTTTCGGGCGAGTTCAATGTTTCCCCGACCACGCCTTCGGACACCAGCATCTGCTTGCCGCCATAACTGCGGTAATACAGCATGCCGGGCGAGCCGAGATCCTTGAAGGCAGGCATCGTGAACGTATAGGGCGCTTCGTTGCATTCAAGCGCGAGCACCGTGTGACGCTCGGGTTTGACCGGCAGCGTCACGCCGGTCCATCGTTCCAGTTCCGGGGTCCAGATGTTCTGCGTGCTGATCAGCGTGCCGCAACCGAAATCGCCCGCAGTGGTCTTCACGCCCACGACGCGGCGGCCTTCATGCTCGTCAAGCAGCAAACCGGTGACGTTCACGCCTTCCGCGACTGTCACGCCACGCCGCCGCGCCGAGCGCGCAAAGGCGGTCGCGACCAGATATGCATCGGCGAAACCCGCTTCCGGCTCGTAGCCGATCAGCGCGGCGTCATCGAATTGCGCAATCGGCATCAGTTCGCGCGCTTCCTCTTGCGACGGCATGCGCACTTCGATACCCATTTCGCGCTGCGCCTCGAGCGACGACCGCAGCGCATCGAGCTTGTCTCCCTCAGGCGAGACGATCATATAGCCGCTCTTGACGAGTCCGCACGACGCTTCTTCGTCGCCCACATACTCCGCGAAATTATTGAACGCCCACCACGACGAACGCGCGAGTTCCACGTTCTGCCGCACGGAGTAGTGCGTGCGCAGCAGCCCGGACGATTGGGAAGTCGTGCCTTCGCCGATCAGTCCGCGATCGATGACCAGCACGCTCTTCGCTCCAAGCGCCGCGAGATGATGCGCAACCGAGCTGCCGATAACACCGGCGCCGATCACGATGAAGTCATAGTGTTTCATGGTCAACCATGGAATGTGGAGTGTGGGATGTGGAATACGCACGATGTTACGAAGCAAATCCCCGGCGCATTTTTGTATAAGTTAAATTGATGCTAACGGGTGGTGTTTCTGATGTCAGTCGAAGTCGGCAACGCGCCCGGCACGCTGCAATCCTTGCATTGAGGCAAAACCATCATGCCGATCCGACGAAGTCAGTTGCCAATCGACCTGCGCGCGCTGCAGGCGTTCGTCGCCGTCTGCAACCTCGGGTCCATGACATTGGCGGCAAGGCAGCTCGGCGTGAGCCAGAGTGCGGTCAGCCAGGCCGTGGCGGCGCTCGAGCGGGAGCATGGCGCGAGTCTCTTCGACCGTGACAGCCGTCCGCCGCGCCCGAACATGGCCGGCCGCACGCTGCTCGAACTCGCCGGGCCGCTGCTCGAGCATGCACAGCGTGTCGCCGCCACGTTCGGCGATGCCGCCGATGGCGGCCAGTTGCCGGTCCGGCTCGGCTGTGTCGATTCGTTTGCAGCCACCGTGGGCGCCGAACTGATTCGTGGGTTGTCGGGCTCCGCACGGCAGATCGCATTGTGGTCCGGGCTGACGCCAGGGCTCACGCGCCAACTCCATGAGCGTGAAATCGACCTCTCGGTGTGCACGGAGACGGTCGTGACGGACGCGCGCATCGTGGAAAAGCCGCTGTTCTCGGAGGCCTTCGTGGCGGTGGTGGCGCGTCGTCACTTGGAAGATCAGCCAGACCTGGACTGGCGTACGCTTGCCGGCGAGTTGCCGTTGATCCGGTACACCGCGCATTCTGTCATCGGCCAGCAAGTGGAGCGCTTCGCACGGCACCTGGGTATCGAAAGTCCGCGCCGGTATGAATTCGATGCCACCGATCCATTGCTGAGCCTCGTCGCCGCGCGGCTGGGCTTTGCCATCTCCACGCCGTTGTGCCTCTGGCAGGCGCGCCATTATCTGCCGGAGGTTGCCGTGCTGCCGCTGCCACCAGGCGAACTCGGGCGGCGCGGATTCTTCTTGCTGCATCGCGAAGGTGAATGGGACGAGTTCGCCCGCGAGTTGATCGCGCTCACCCGGCGGGTGCTCGATCACAACATCCGGCCCGCGCTCTCCAAAGCGCTGCCGCGTCTTCCGGACGATGCAATCCGCCAGGCGAATCCATGACGGAAAACCCTTACCCGTCGCGCCGGTGACAGTTGTTGTCGAAAACGTGGCGCTGCCCGGGTTTTTGAGTCGCTACAGTGCATCGGTAGCCACGAATCCGACCCATCTTCATCGTCGATGAAAACACCGGAGGCCGTTTGGAAACGCTCGTTTTTATCTGGAACAACGGCCCGTCGATTCTTCGCATGCTCGTCGAGCATCTTGAACTGGTGGCGGTCGGCGTGGGCTGCGCCATCCTCACGGGCGTGCCGCTCGGCGTCGCGATCAGCGCGCATGAACGCAGCGCCAAGGTGGTCTTGTATGTCGCCGCAATCCTGATGACGATTCCATCGGTGGCGCTGTTCGGCCTGCTGATCCCGGTGTTGTCGATGATCGGGCAAGGCATTGGTTTCCTGCCCGCTGTGATCGCACTTTTCCTGTATTCGCAATTGCCGATCGTGCGCAACACCTACGCCGCGATCCGCAACCTCGATCCGGCGTTGCGCGAAGCCGCGAACGGCATGGGCATGACCACGCGTCAGCGCCTCTTCAAAGTCGAAATGCCGATCGCGATGCCGATCATCATGGCGGGCATCCGCATGGCGGTCGTGATCAACATCGGGATTGCGGCGATCGCCACTTACATAGGCGCGGGCGGCCTCGGCCGGCTGATCAGCCGCGGCATTTCGCAATCGGATTCGCGCCAGTTGATCGCCGGGGCGTTGATTGTCGGCGGCCTTGCCATCGTGGCGGACTTCGGACTCGCGCTCGTGCAGCGCCGCCTCACGCCCGCCGGCCTGCGCACGGCCCGCCTGCCGCTTCTGTCAGCGCGCCTTGGCGGCCGCAACCGGCGCGCCAGCGCGTCCGGCCTCGAGCGCCCAACGATCGCGGAGAGCCGATGATCAACCTTCAACATCTCACGAAGCGCTTTGAATCACGTCAGGCGCAAGCAGTTGTCGACGATGTATCGATGGACATCGAAGAGGGCGAGTTATGCGTGCTGCTCGGGCCGTCCGGATGCGGCAAGACCACGACGCTCAAGATGATCAACCGGCTCGTGCAGCCGACTTCGGGCCGGATACTGATCGGCGGCGAGGATACGTCGAGCTTCGACGTGGTCGAGTTGCGCCGGCGCATTGGTTACGTGATCCAGCAAGTCGGGCTGTTTCCCAACATGACGGTGGAGCAGAACATCGGGCTCGTGCCGCAGATGCTCGGCTGGGACAAGCGCAAGATTCGCCGGCGCACGGAGGAGCTGCTTGAACTGGTGGCGCTCGATCCGGCGATGTACCTCGGCTGTTATCCGCGCGACCTGTCGGGTGGCCAGCAACAACGCGTCGGCGTGGCGCGAGCGCTTGCGGCCGACCCGCCGGTGATGTTGATGGACGAGCCGTTCGGCGCGATCGATCCGATCAACCGGACTTCGATTCAGGATGAATTCCGCAAGATCCAGAGGCGCTTGAAAAAGACCGTGGTGTTCGTGAGCCATGACATCGATGAAGCCATGAAGATGGCCGACAAGGTCGCCATCTTTCGCAATGGCAAGCTCGAACAGTTTGCCGGTCCCGATGAATTGCTGGCGCGTCCGGCGACGCCGTTCATCGCGGACTTCGTGGGCGCCGACCGTGCGTTGAAGCGCCTGCGCCTGCTGCGGGCAGGCGCCGCCCTGGTTGCGCTCGAAGCGATCGTGCGGCCGGGCGACTCAAAGGGTGCGGCGCGTGCCGCGCTCGCTTTGCATCCGCACGGAGAAGCAGTTTTCATCGATATCAACGGCAAACCCGCTGGTTATTTCACTGCATCGCGGCTGGACGCGGTGCCGGAACGGCTGGAAGCCTCCATGGCATTGTCCTTGCCCGCAACCGTTCGCGCCGACGACGACCTGCGCTCGGTCATGTCGATGATGCTTGCGCACGGCGTGTCGTGGTTTGCCGTGGTGGACGAGGCGGGGCGTTTCGCCGGTTACGTCACGCACGCGGGCATTGCCGAGATGGCGCGTGCATCCTGCGCCGGCGGCGCGGCGTTCGCCGGTGCGGTGGATGTGCCCGTGGCGCCTGAGCGCGGTCTCGATCCGGTGCCGCTAGTCAACAGCCGCGCCGAGGAGGGCGTCTGATCATGCGCTCACGCGGATTCACGCGGCGTCTCGGCACATGTACGGCGACCTTGCTGTTCGCCTCGCAAGCACACGCTGCAAACTGGTTCGTGCAGCTCGCGCCTTACAAGGACGACATGCTGTATCAGGCCGGTCAGCAAATGCTGATGGTTGCGATCGCGGGCGCACTGGCGATCGCGGTCGCGCTGCCGGCGGGGATCTGGCTGAGCCGTCCATCGCGCGGCCGCATGGCGCATGTGGTCATGCTCGCGCTCAACGCGGGGCAGGCCGTGCCTAAGCTCGCACTGCTTGCGCTTGCGATGAGCCTGATGGGCATTGGCGCGAAACCGGCGATCTTCGGCTTGTGGGTCGCGACCTTGCTGCCCATCGCAATGAATACCTACGAGGGCATCCGCGCAGTGCCTCCCACACTGATCGATGCCGCCACCGGCATTGGCATGACGCCGCGCCAGATCCTGTGGCGCGTCGAGATGCCCAACGCCATGTTCGTTATCTTTGCCGGCCTGCGCACCGCGCTCGCCATTACGGTCGGCACGGCGCCGCTTGCTTTTCTCGTCGGCGGTGGCGGGTTGGGCGAGCTGATCTTCACGGGCATCGACCTCAACGATTTCGCGATGCTGCTCGCCGGCGCCGTGCCGACCGCGCTGCTCGCGATCCTGACAGACATGCTCGTGGCCCAGATGCAATACCGGCTCGTGCCGCGCGGCGTGAATCCGCAACGCTGAACGTTATCTTCCTCTTCACCTCACTGGATCTTCCATGCATATCCGGCTACTTTCCCGTGCCCTCGCGCTGTTACCCGCTCTTTGTGTTGCGGCAGGCCTGCTTGCGGTTCAACCTGCACGCGCCGCTGATGCAGCGACCGTGACCGTCGGCGGAAAGAACTTCACCGAGCAAGTGCTGCTCGCGCAGATCACCACGGCGTTGCTGCAGGCGAAGGGTTTCAACGTCGTGAAGAAAGACGGGATGGGCAGCACGGTGTTGCGTCAGGCGCAGGAGAACGGGCAGATCGACGTGTACTGGGAATACACCGGAACCTCGCTGATCACCTACAACAAGGTGACCGAACACCTCACGCCTGCAGAAACGTACACACGCGTGAAGCAACTCGATGCCGCCAAGGGAATCGTGTGGCTCGATGCTTCGAAAGCGAATGATACGTATGGCCTCGCAATGAATCGCGACGAAGCCGCGAAGCTCGGCATTACCACCATAAGCGATCTTGCGAAGGCGCTGAGTGCGGGCAAGGACCTGACCTTCGCGTGCAACTCGGAATTCTATGCGCGCCCTGATGGCTTGAAGCCGCTGCAACAGGCGTATGGTTTTTCGTTTTCGCCGGCGCAGATCAAGCGGATGGATTCAGGCCTCACTTACCAGGCGCTGAAAGACAAGCAGGTCCAGGTAGCCCTGGTGTTCACAACTGACGGCCGCGTGCCCGCCTTCAACTTCGTCACGTTGCGCGACGACAAGGGTTTCTTTCCAGCCTATGCGCTGACGCCCGTCATCCGGAAGGCCACGCTCGATGCCAACCCGAAGCTCGGCCCGATCCTCAATTCGATATCGGCGAAACTCGACGACAAGACCATGGCGCGCCTCAATGCGGAAGTGGATGTATCGAAGAAGTCTGTCGATGATGTCGCAAGCGAGTTTCTCAAATCGTCCGGGCTGATGTAAGAGGACGCGACCGATCATGAACGATGGCTTGACCGTCGCGGCCGCACAGGTCGAGACCATTCCCGGCGATATTGCCGGCAACGTCGAGCGGCATCTGCTGCTGATGGCCGAGGCTCGCGCAGCGAACGTGAACGTGCTGGTGTTTCCCGAACTCTCGCTGGTCGGTCACGGCGCGGGTGCCGATGCTCTGCGCCTCGCAATGCCCGCCGATCACGCGGTACTTTGCCGGCTTGCCGAAGCATCCGGCCCGATGCATACGGTGGTGGGTTTTATCGAGGAAGCGCCGGGTGCGCAGTTCTATAACAGCGTGGCGACGCTTGCACATGGCCGCGTGGTGCATGTGCATCGGAAGATCGGGCTTGCGACCTACGGCAAGCTCGACGACGGCAAGTTCTACGCGCCCGGCAGCACATTGAGCTCGTTTCCTCTCGGCGACCCTCGCTGGCAGGTCACAACGCCGATCTGCGCGGACTGGTGGAATCCTTCGCTGGTCCACGGCGCGGCATGCGCCGGCATGACGCTCGGTATCGCGCCGATCAGTTCTGCGCTGGAAGCGGTCGGCGATCAATTCGACAACCCACGCGGATGGGATACCGTGTTGCGCTTTTACGCACTCGTTTATGGGTTGCCGATCGTGATGGCGAATCGGGTGGGACGCGAGGGCGACCTGCATTTCTGGGGCGGCTCCCGCATTCTCGATCCCAACGGCAAGATCCTGGCAGAAAGCCGAGAACCGCGCGAGGAGCTGGTGATTGCATCGCTGGATTACGGCGATGTCAGGCGCGCACGTTTTGCCTTGCCGACCGTGCGGGACGCCAACGCCAGAAACCGGAGCTGATCGCATGACCCGACGCAAAACGTCGCTTTCGTGTTGACGTTGGTCGCGTCCCTGCGGACACGCGGGAAATCGTCAGGTGAAAATGGTGTCACTCAATCGCTCTACGACGGAGAACGAGATGGTGGATGCGGTGCAGCTACAGGCCCTGCTCGATGAACGGCGAGAAGGTTTCAGTCTCGCGCGGCCGTTCTACATCGATCCTGCGTTTCACGATCTCGACATCGACGCGGTCTTCTCCAACGAATGGCTTTATGCGTGCAACGTCGCGGAGATTCGCGCACCGGGCGATTACCTGACGATGGAGATCGGCGAGACATCTATTGTTGTCATGCGTGCGCAGGATGGCGAGGTCAAGGCATTCTTCAATACGTGCAGGCATCGTGGCTCGCGCATTTGCAGCGCTTCGCAAGGCCATGTTCACCGGCTGGTGTGCCCGTATCACCAATGGGTGTACGACCTCGATGGCGCGTTGCTCCACGCGCGGCAAATGCCCGCCGGTTTCGATCGTGAGGCCTACGGTCTCGCGCCGGTAAACGTCGAAGTGATCTGCGGCATGGTGTACGTGTGCATTGCTGATACACCGCCGGATATCACGCGGTTTCGCCGCTCCGTTGCGCCGTATATCGCACCGCATGCACCCGAGCGCACGAAAGTCGCGCACGTCGAGACACTGATCGAAGACGCGAACTGGAAGCTCGTCATCGAAAATAATCGCGAGTGTTATCACTGCAGCGGCAATCACCCTGAACTGCTTGCCACGCTCGTCGAATTTGCACTGCCCGACGATCCCGCCGGCTCCGCCTACTTCCGAGAACTGATGGAAGGTCAGGCGCGGCACTGGGACGCGCAAGACCTCGTGCATCTGCCGGCCGATGGCGGCAACGAATTTCGCTGCATCCGCCTGCCGTTTCATCGCGGGGCGGTGTCTTTCACGCCCGACGGTTCGCCAGCGTGCCTGAAGCTGCTCGGGAACCTGACCGACCCCGATCTCGGTTCGGTGCGGATGTTCAGGGTTCCGAACAACTGGAATCATTTTCTCGCCGATCACATCATCCATTTCCGAATCCTGCCGCTTTCCGCGAACCGGACGGCGCTGCGCACGACGTGGCTCGTGCACGAAGACGCGGTGGAAGGTGTCGATTACGACATTGAAAAGCTCACGTCCGTCTGGCGCGCGACCAACGCGCAAGATGCGCGGCTTGCGGCCAACAACCATCTGGGCGTCGCATCGAAGGCCTATGTCCCAGGGCCCTACGCGCCATCCGAATTCATGCTGCGCAATTTCACCAACTGGTACGCCGGCAAGCTGGCGGCGTATCTGGAGAAGACGGAACCCGGGCGCCGCACATTTACGTTGCATGCTCATGGTTGAGGATCCGACAATGCAGGGCATTGCACCGGCGTCATTCGTGGAAGGCCCGGCTGACCGGACGCTCGAATGCGTCGAGATTCGTATCGAAACGCGAACTGTGAAAACCATCGTGCTGCGTGATCTCGATGCAAGCGGCGCAATGCCGTTCATTCCCGGCCAATCGATGATGCTCACACTCGACATAGCCGGAGAACGGTTGCAGCGCACGTTCTCGATTGCATCGTCGCCATTGGGAAGCGGCATGCTCGAACTCACGATCAAGGCGCCGGACGATGGCCGCGCCACGCGCTGGCTGCATGACACATTGCGCCCGGGCATGACACTCGACGCGCGTTATCCGCTCGGGCAGTTCCGGCTTGAATTCGACGCACAACGTGTGAAGCCGCTTGCGCTGGTCTCGGCGGGCTCGGGCGCCTCGCCACTGATGTCGATGTTGCGCACGCTTGCGCTGCGTTGTCCGCATGCCGACGTGGCATGGTTTCACGCGGCGCGCGGTACGGAAGATATCCTCTTTGCGCGCGAACTCGCGATACTGCAGTCCAGCATGCCGAACCTGCAGGTCAGCGTCGCGCTGAGCGCTCCTGCGGCCGGCTGGTTCGGCCTGCGCGGGCGTGTTTCACGACGGCTCATTTCTGCAGTTGTGCCCGACTTCAATCTGCGCGAAGTGTATTGCTGCGGTCCGGCGAGCTTCATGGACGAGGTCAGGCGCATCCATGCCGCCGACGGCGCGCGCCATGCGGGCTTTCATGTCGAACATTTCGCGCCTGTTGATCCGTTCCCGTCCGAAGCGCCGGACGCAATGGACAACAGCGTCACACATCACATAAAACTCGGTGACAAGACCTTCCGGACGCATGCAAACGAAACGATCCTGATGGCGGCGTCGCGTCAGAACGTCGTGATTCCGTGCGGCTGCGCGAGTGGTATGTGCGGCACATGCAAGCTGCGCCGTGTATCGGGCGTGATCGAGATGCGGCATCAGGGCGGTTTATCGGGAGCGGAAGAAGCGCAGGGATTTGTGCTCGCGTGTTCCAGCCGCGCCATGTCGGATGTCACGCTGGAATTCTGATTGCAGTTGAACCGGGGAACCCTGTCATGCAACAACACGCGGGACGTTTTATCCATGAGCTTTGTTTCGATGACATGCCGCGCGAGGTAGTGGAACGCGCGCAAAGCCTCATGCTCGATTTGCTGGGCGTGGCAGCGGCAGGCAGCGGCACGAGCCTCGCCCGGATTGCATGCGACCACGCGTTCGATTTTTTCGGCGCGGGCCGTAATGCAGTACGCATGCTCTTCGACGGGCGTCTCGCCAGTCCTCTCGGTGCGGCGCTGGCGGGAGGCATGACCATCGACAGCTTCGACGGCCACGATGGCCACGTGCTGACCAAGGGTCACGTCGGCGTGGCCGTGCTGCCCGCATTGCTAGCGATGGCGGAACGCGATCCGTCGATGGACGGCCGTGAGGCGATCGTCAATGTCGTGCTCGGTTATGAAATCGGCACACGCGCGGGTATCGCGCTGCATGCATCGAGCAGCGAATATCACACGTCAGGCGCATGGAACGCACTGGCCGCAGCGGCGCTGTGCGCACGATCGCTGAAACTCGACCAGATCACGACGCGCCATGCGCTGGGGATCGCTGAATATCACGGTCCGCGCAGCGAAATGATGCGTTGCATAGACTTTCCGACCATGCTCAAAGACGGCTCCGGCTGGGGCAGCATGGCCGGAGTCAGCGCGGCGCTTTTTGCGCAGCGCGGTTTCACTGGCGCGCCAGCTTTGACAGTTGAAGCGCATGAACCGGCGTTGTGGGAAGACCTCGGCGAGCGCTGGATGATTCTGGAGCAGTACGTCAAACCTTACCCCGTCTGCCGATGGGCGCATCCGTCGATTGCCGCCGCGCTGCGATTGCGCGCCGGACATGACCTGTCGCCCGAGATGATCGAGAGCGTGACCATCGAAACCTTCCACGAAGCGACGCGGCTGTGTTCGACCTTTCCCGCGAATACCGAGGAAGCGCAATACGGTGTGCTGTTTCCGGTCGCGGCGGCGCTCGCAGATGGTCGTGTCGATGCCCGCACGATCCAGTCCGAAGGTCTTTCGGACGCGCGTCTTCGCGACCTCTTGCCCCGCCTGCGAACGGTCGAGCGCGCGGAGTTCAGCGCAGCATTTCCCGCCGAGCGCTGGGCTCGCGTGGTGGTCACGACACGTGATGGCGCGCGACTGGACTCGGGTCCGGTCACGGCCATGGGTGGTCCGGACAATCCGATGCCGCAGGACGCGCTGCTGTCCAAATTCCGATCGCTGACATCGGCGCGCTTCGGCGATCGGCTCGCGCAGCAAATCGAAGACGATGTCCTCTCGCTGCACGAATCCGCGAGCGCAATGCACTCGCTGAAGGAACGGGTGCTGACTGCGCCGTCCGCGCAATCGTCGCACGATGATGCGATGACGTCGGTTTTGTGACCGGGGACGGGCGGCGTGCCGCCCGATAATCATCGGACACCATTGCGAACATTGGAACAAAGGACGCTCGTGGGCCAGCACATTCAGTTCGATCCGGCATCGGTTGCGGGCAAAGCGCCGCCGATCCAGCATGAAACCGACCTGCTCATCATCGGGGCGGGGCCGGCGGGACTTGCCGCTGCCATGCAAGCGGCCGGCCGCGGCATGCGCGTGACGCTCGTCGATGAAAATCCCGTCCCGCTCGAGACCATGGGCGAAGAGGTGCCGCTGCATTTCGGCGGACGTATGGGCGCGGCGCTGAGCAACCGCAACGCGATGCTCGAAGCAATGCTGGAAGCCAGTCCCGAACTTGGCGAACTGCTGGAAGCGGGTGTCGATGTCCGTCTCGGCACGGCAGTCTGGGGACTCTTCCCGCAACGTCCAACTGCGGCGTGGATTGAAGGCCGTGTTGCTGGACTCGCCGATAGCGACAGCGCCTATCTCATGCGTTTCGGGCAGGTGATCGTGGCGGCGGGGCGTCGCGACATGGGCCTCGCCTTCGACGGCTGGCAGCGGCCCGGCGTGATGGGCGCGAGCGCGGCCTACCGGCTCAGTTCGACTTACGGGGCACTGGATGCGCGGGTCGCGGTGCTGCTCGGCAGCGACACGCATGCGCTTCAGATTGCCAACGCGCTGTCGGATGCAGGCGTGCGGATCGCGGCTATTGTTGAGCAGGCTACGTCTGTCCCTGGCGACGCTGCGTTGCTAGCGCGACTCGTCGAACGCGGTGCGCAATTGTTCACGCAGCATGTGACCCATGAGGCGCTGGGAGATGCTTATGGCGTGACATCGGTGACGCTTTGCACAATCGATGCAGACCACCGGCATCTGCCCGGTGCACAGCGGTTGGTTGAGTGCGACACGGTGCTGCTCGGCATCGCGGCCATTCCTGCAATCGAATTGCTGGAAGCAGCAGGTTGCAGGACCGCATTCAACGCGGATCGCGGCGGCAATGTTGCCGTGGTCGATGAGTCGCAACGTACATCGCTGCCCTTCATTTTGGCGGTGGGCGATTGCGCGGGCGTCTGGGATACGAAACATCTTTCCGCCGATACCGCCCGTCACGAGGGGCGCATCGCCGCCGTTGCCGCACTCCGCGCGTTGGGCGTTGATGAGTCTCCGGCGCAATTGGAAACTAGCGTAGTGCCCGACACATGCGTGAACGACCCTGCCCGATCCCGTGAAGCTTGGGTCCGCGCGTCGGTCATCGAAGCGAAAGGCGAACCCTTCGTCTGCCAATGCGAGGAGGTCACGGCCGTCGAAATCCTGACCGTTCGTCCGCCGCGCTATCTCGACTGGAG
>NZ_CAXTGZ010000063.1:0-17555 GCF_964243625.1 uncultured Caballeronia sp. | reverse complement strand
TGCGCGGATGACGTAACGCGAGCGCAGCGCGCCGAGCGGCACGGTCATCGCGAGCATGTATTCGCCGCCGGCCAGCCGCAAGAGCGATTCGCAATTGTCGATACTCGCGCGCACCAGCGCCAGGTCGCCCAGCGCCTCACGCACGAGAGCAGGAGCGAGCGGAATGCGTAAAGCATCGGCGACTTCCATCACGGCCTCCCCTGACTCGATGCGGCGGTTTAGTAATCAGGCGCCCGACGTTTCATCGATACGATCGACGCGCGTCGGATAAAACGCCAGATACCCCTTGATCTGCGTGGCGCTTTCCAGCGGTTCCTCGTAACTCCAGACCGCGTTTTCGATCGGACCTTCTTCGGTGAGCAAATGGTAGTAAGTGGCTTCGCCCTTGTACGGGCAATGCGAGGTGTGCGCGGACCTGGCGAGGCGCGCCATGTTGACGTCGCCGCGGGGAAAATAATGCACCGGGTCAAGACCGGTTTCGGCGAGCGTCAAGGCCGCCTGGGTATCGGCGAACGTCACGCCCTGATGAATCACGCGATGCCGGCGCGTGTTCAGCGAAATTTCAATCAGATGGGTGTCGGTGTTCATCGTGCGCTCCCGGTTTCAGACTGGATTCATGCGGATTCGAAGCAAGGCACTGAAATGCGCCGTCGTGCGACTGCGGCACGAATGCAAAAAAAACCACGGGCTTTCCGGGACCCGTGGCTTTCATTATGAGACAACTCCGAGGGAGTTGTGCAAGCGTTGTGCGCGGGTTTATGTCCTGCGCAACACACCGTGTCCGGGTTCGCGCCGTTCCCGGCAGTTTGTTCCGATTCGCGGCTCGGAAAGCGAGCTGATTACTGGCTCGACCAGTGGAAAGCGGCCTTTGCCTTGCCGTTTCCCGCCACCGTCACCGCCTGTTTCTTTTCCGAATCCTTGTACTTTGCGTAGACCGTATAGCGGCCCGGCGGCAATTTCACGAGCATGTATGGGCCCATTGCATCGGTTTTGAGCACTTCGGCGTTCTTTTCGTCAGCGATGCGCACGTGCACGTCGGCGAGATAATCCGCAGTAGGACCCGTGAAACGCAACGAAAGCGGCCAATGCGCCTGTTCGCGGATCAGTGCATGCGATTCGTCCAGCCCCACGCCACCGGACGTGTATGACACATTGCCCTGCGTCTGGACCTGAGGCAGGCCGCCGCCGTTAGTATTGCCGGCGCTGCTCATGTCGCTGGTGTCAGCGCTCGATGCCTGCGCAAACGCGCCGCCCGCCACGCCAAGAGTCATCGCGGCGGCGAGCATCGCGATCGATACCTTTTTAAACGCTTTCTTCTTCGATGTTGCCTGGATGCTGGCTGCGTTCGTCGTCTTCGTCATCTGTTTGGCTCCTTGTGGACTTCAGACGCCTTCATCGGCGCTGCGCTTCTGATTGCTGCTCGTACACGGTAATCGATAGCTCCCGGACTACTCGAGTCGATACAGCATCTGAACAGACGAATCAGCACAGTTCATGCCCGCATCCCGCCCTATTTCCGGGCTGCGGCGAGGCCGCAACCCGGAAATCCCGCGTCAGCCGAGATCCACCGGCACGAAGATTTGCGCATCGTCACGCTGGATCAACAGCGCGATGCTGTCGCCGGCGTTCTTGACCATCGTCTTCAACTGATCGACGGTCGTGACCGGCTGGCCATTGACCGCCAAGATCACGTCGCCGGCCTGGATGCCTGCGCTTTCCGCCGCGCCGCCCGCCTGCTGGACCAGCAGACCACGCGACAACGAAGCGCTCTGCTTCTCTTCAGGCGTCAGCGGCCGGACTGCCACGCCCAGACGCGCGTCCTGCGATGCCGATTCGCTCTTGTCCGCACCGCCCGTGCTTGCGGTCTTGGCGTCGCTCAGCGCGCCGACGGTCACCGTCAGGTCTTTCGTGCCCTTCTCGCGCCAGACCTGCACCTTCGCCGTGCTTCCAGGCGGCAGACCGGCAACTTGCGCCGGCAGCGAGTTGGAATCCGCAACGGCCAGGCCGTTCACCGACAGAATCACGTCGCCGGGCTGGAGACCCGCCTTCGCCGCAGGGCCGCCCGGTTCCACCGAACTCACCAGTGCGCCGTTCGCGCTTTGCATGCCGAACGATTTCGCCAGCGTCTGGTTCATGCCCTGCACCGTCACGCCAAGGCGACCGCGGTCCACGTGTCCGGTCTTGATCAGCGCGTCCTTCACCTTGATCGCTTCGTTGATCGGGATTGCGAACGAAAGACCCTGGAAGCCGCCGGTCTGCGAATAGATCATCGAATTGATGCCGATCACTTCGCCTTGCAGGTTGAAGAGCGGTCCGCCCGAGTTACCCGGGTTCACCGGTACGTCGGTCTGGATGAACGGCGTGTAGTTCTCGTTGGGCAGCGAACGCGATTTTGCGCTGATGATGCCGGAGGTGACGGTGTTATCGAAACCGTAAGGCGAGCCGATCGCCACCACCCACTGGCCGACCTTGCTGCCGTTCGGGTCGCCGATCTTCACGATCGGCAGGTTCTTCGCTTCGATCTTCAGCACCGCGACGTCCGACTGTTTGTCGGCGCCCACGACTTTCGCGCGGTACTCGCGTTTGTCGGTGGTTTTCACCGTGACGACATTCGCGCCGTCGACCACGTGCGCGTTGGTCAAAATGTACCCGTCGCTGCTCACGATAAACCCTGAGCCCAGGCTTTCGCTGGGGGTATCGGAGGCGTTCGGGCCATTGCCGTCGCCGCCCATGCCGGGCACGCCGTTACCGTAGAAATGCTTGAAGAACTGATAGAACGGATCGCTCGGATCGATCGGCAGTTGCGGGTTGCCGCCATTTGCTCCGCCGTTCATGCCGCCATTCATGCCACGCCGCGCAGCCGTCTTTACGACGTGTTTCGCGCTGATGTTGACGACGGCCGGGCCGTAGGTTTCGACGAGTCCCGAAAAATCGGGGATGCCGGTCTTGGCGGCGGCTTCGGCGGGCATCATCGCGGCCTGGGCCGGCGTGATGACCTGGGGCGCGGCGACGTTATGGTTGCCGGCGACGTAACCCGCCGACAAGGCGACTGCAACGGCTACCGCAACGGCGCTGCGGGTAATGATCTTCGCTTTCATCGTGTGCTCCTCGGGGATGCGCTTCATGATGAAACGAAGAGTACGGGGCGCCGCTTAAAGGTTACTTAAAGCAATGAATTCAGGCCGCATTGAAGCGTATCGATACCAGCAGACCGCCACCTTTCGATTCCGCAAGCGAGACCGCCGCGCCATGCTGCTCGGCGATCCGGCGCACGATGGCAAGCCCCAGGCCGCTGCCCGCCACGTCCGTTCGCGCACGGTCGGCGCTCGCTCCCACACGATAAAACCGGTCGAACACACGCTCGCGTTCCTCGGCGGGAATGCCGGGGCCGTTATCGGAGATTTCGACGACCGGGCGGCCTTCGTCCACGCGCAGGCAAACGTCGACGCGGCCGCCATCGGGCGTGTATTTCGTGGCGTTATCGATGAGATTGTTGAACATCACGCGCAACGCGTTCGGGTCGCCCGCAACGGTCGCCGCCTCGGTTGCCTCGATGCCCAGGTCCACGCCGCGCTGCTGCGCCACCAGCACCGATGCGCCGACGCATTCGTCGAGCAGCGCATGCAGGTCGACAGGCGTGGTCGTGTTCTTGCCGTCGGGTTCCGAGCGCGCGAGCGCAAGCAGTTGTTCAGCCAGGCGCGTGGCGCGTGTAATGCCGGCTTGCAGGTCGTCGAGCGCTTCCTTGCGCGAATCGTCGTCCTTTGCGCGCGCAACGAGCTGCGACTGGATTTGCACGGCGGCGAGCGGCGTGCGAAGTTCATGGGCGGCGTCCGCCACGAAGGCCTTTTGTGTATCGAGCGCGGTCGCGAGGCGGTCCAGCAGCGCGTTCAGCGCGCGCACCACGGGCACGACTTCTTCGGGCAAGCGGTTATCGGGGAGATGTTCGAGCGCTTCCGGGTGCCGCGTATCGAGTGCGCGCGTCACGCGCTGCAACGGCATCAAACCCCGCCCGACGATGATCCATATCGCCATGCCGAGCAGCGGCAACAACAGCACGAGCGGCCACAAGGTGCGCCACGCGACGCCGGCCGCGAGCCGGTTGCGGATGGACAGCGGCTGCGCAAGCTGCACGACGTTGTCGCCGACGATCGCGCTATATACGCGCCATTCGCCGCGCGCGGTGGCTTCGGTGGAAAAGCCGAGTTCGGCATGCGGTGCGAGCGGCACGCGCGGATGCGAGTAATACATCAGCACGCCGTTACGGTTCCAGATCTGGATCACGACGCCTTCGTCGCTGTCGCTGCGTGATTGCAGCACCGACGAGAACGGTTCCGATGGCAACGCCGCCGCAATCTGCTCGAGCTGGTAATCGAAAAGTTCGTTGGCTTCGGCGAGCGCCTGCCGGTAGATCAGCCAGCCCGCAAACCCCACGCCGACGATAACCAACGCCAGCAGCCACACCAGCAGTTGGCGTCGAATTGAATGCATCAGGCTTCCTTCGACACCATATAGCCGAGTCCGCGGACGTTGCGGATGAGGTCGGGTCCGAGCTTCTTGCGCAGCGAATGGATGTAGACCTCGACCGTGTTGCTGCCGATTTCCTCGCCCCAGCCGTAGATCTTTTCTTCGAGCTGGCTTTTGGACAGGACGGCGCCGGGGCGCGCCATGAGGGCTTCGAGCAACGCAAATTCACGCGCCGAAAGTGCAATGGCGTTGCCTTCGAGCGTGACCTGATGGCCTACGGGATCGAGCGTCAGAGCGCCGTGGCGGATCAGCGAATCGCCGCGGCCTGCATGGCGGCGGATCAGCGCGCGCATGCGGGCGCCGAGTTCATCGAGATCGAAGGGTTTGACGAGGTAATCGTCGGCGCCGGCATCCAGCCCCTTGACCCGGTCGGCGATGGAATCCCGTGCCGTGACGATCAGCACCGGAAGCGTGTTGCCCTTGGCGCGCAGGCTTTTCAGCACGTCGAGGCCGTCGCGTTTTGGCAGGCCCAGGTCGAGCAGCATCAGGTCGTAGGGTTCGCCTCCGACGGCTGTCAGGGCGGCCTCGCCGTCCTGCACCCAGTCGACCGCAAAGCCGTCGCTGCGCAGGGCCTTGCGGACGCCTTCCGCAATCATTCTGTCGTCTTCAACTAGCAGGATTCGCATGATTCGCTCTGCGGCTCTAAGCTTGGCGACCTCGCGGCCCGGACGTTTATTCTAGCCGGGACACGCGGGGCGGGGCTTAAACGGGACTTAAGGCTCACCGATGCCCCGTTGCGAACCTGTTAGCGTCAATCGCGCTTTTCGATGCCGGTCTCCGCAACCTCTCGCTTGGGCGATCGATAACCAATGCCCGCGAGTTTCAGTTTTGGCAGCTCGCGCTGTTCAACGACACTCGCAAAGCCCTGCCAGTCGCGAGCCAACGCACGTTTGTCGACCAGGTCGGTGTCCCCGAGCTTGTAGCGCTCGCCTTCCTTATATGGCCGCTCCCATTCCGCCCGATGCCACGCGCGTTCAGCCAGCGCGAGCAGACGCGGATACACCATGTATTCGAACTGCTGGTCCGTGCGTATCACTTCGGCCCACGCCTGACCTTGCATACCATAGACATGCGCCGCCGGGCCATTGCTCGTCACCTCGAAGGGCTTGCCCTCGCGATCCGGCATCACTTCGGCGTTCTGCGGCAGGTTGTCCGGCGCGAGCGAGAACGTCTTGAAGCTGTCCGTTGCACGCGATCCCCAGTAGTAGCCACGCTCGTGTGGATTGAGTGTGTACGGGAAATCGAAGTACAAGTAATCGGGCAAGGCCAGAATCCCGAGATACCCCTTCGCGCTCCAGCTTCGCGCCGTTTCCGCGCCGCCCCAAAAAAGTGTGTCCCACAACGTGACCATCACATTCTTCGTCGCGAAGTCGCGTGGACCGGCGGCATGCTTCAAACCGTCCTGCCATGCCTCCATTGTCTCAATGCCGTTCGCGTTCACGAGCGAGCTCACCTGACGGGCAAACCTCGATGGCAACTCGTCGACCGATTCGATGCCCTCTTGCTTGAGCAAGGCCGCGCACATTGGCGAACGCGCCCACGGTTTGTCTTGCGCCGCCATATCGATACGGCCCTTGTCCGCGTCCTTCCCGTCGCCCGCCTGAAAACCCGCGCCGAGGAGGATGTTCTTCGCTTCATCGCCGCCAAAATGCCATACGTTCAACGGCGCCTGCGCTTCGCGATGCATCGCGGCAATCTCGCCAATCACCTTGCCCGCAAAGTTCAGCGCGCCACTCGAGCAGGGATTCAGATTGCTGCGTCGATCATAGAACTGCACCGAAAGCGTGTTCGACGTATCGTCAGGATCGATCAGGCGGAAGGCGTTCGCTTCCTGCTCGTTGCCCGACGCATGCAGCCGCCGATACCGCGCTTCCATGGCGACCACGGCCGCGCGGGAGTGGCCGGGCATGTCGATTTCGGGAATGACCTCCACGAAACGATCATTGGCGTATCGCAGCAACGCAATGTATTCGTCGCGCGTCAGGAAGCCGCCGCCTGAGCGGTTGTCCGGGCCGGAAGCAAGCTGGGGAATGAGGCAACGGGTTTCGCCGAGGTCGTGACAACGCCGGGCGCCGATTGCCGTCAGCTCGGGCAGACCCGGGATCTCGATGCGCCAGCCTTCGTCATCGGACAAATGCAGATGCAGGCGATTGAGCTTGTATGCGCTCATCTGGTCGATCAGGCGGCGCAGCGTGGCGGGTTGCCGGAAGTTGCGCGCGACATCGACCATCATGCCGCGATGGCCGTAGCGCGGCGCATCCTCGATGGTCATTGCGGGAATGCGTCCGCCGCCCGCCGGCGCCAGCGACAATACGGTCTGCACGCCGTAGTAAAGACCGGCTGCGTCGTAAGCGTCGATCGACACGCCCGAGGGCGCGATCCGCACACGGTAACCGCCGGCCACGGCGATATCGGCAGGCAGCGCGTGAGGCGCGACCACACCGGTGAGCGGCAATCCCTGCTTCGCGAGCCCCAGCGAACCGGCGCGTTCACGCAGCGCTTCGACCTGTCCCGGCGAGAGATCCGGAAGCGACATTTCGACCCCGCGCAAATCGGCCTCGCCTTCCCCGACGTTCGTCCTCATCGCCGATGGCAACACGCGCGCCGAAACCTCTCGCGCCGGCAGCGGTTCGCCGCGTTCGGCTCGCTGCCGGAATATCTGCGCGGGCGTGAGGGGAATGCGGGCGTTGTCATTGGCGGGGAGCGCATCGACGTAACGGCTTTCGTCTTCGGTGTCGTTTTGCTTGAGCACGGCGGGCGCAGCGCCCGCAACGACAACATAGGGCCGGGGCAGTACGTCGCTGTATCGGAGCAGCCAGTATTCAGCGACAAACGGCACTTCCAGCCGCTCGCCAGCGGCAAGCCTCACCGCGCCGCTTCGCGGCGTCAGTTCGTACAGATCGCCCGTCAGGTGGCGCAGCGAGAAGTCCGGATGATTGATGCTCAAGATCCGGCGAATGCTGTGGAGATAGAGCTTCCAGCCATCGCCCGTGATTCGCACCTGTCCCGTGTTGACGAGAGCCAGCCGGCCGGTTGCGCACGCGCCCGAGTCGGCGCCGAAATCGGCGCATGGCACGCCCGACTTGGCGGCATCGTTGGTATCGATCGATACGCGCAGCATCAGGTCGTTCGCAAGCACCGCGGCCAGCGCTGGGCCGGCGGAAGTTGCGGCTGCGACGGGTTGTGTCGCTTCGGGAGGCAGCGCTGGCGTAAGCGCAAACACGGGCATGGACGCCGCCATTGCCAGCAATCCGGTCGCAAAGTTTATTCGTTTCATGATGTCCCCTCAAAAAGTCTTGCTATACGACGCAATGATCTTCACGTCATTGCGATCGGATTTCCCGTAAAAACCATTGGTCCGAAGCCGCGCGGGAAACACGCCGATTCCTGCGCCTTTGAGCGGACCTTCCTTTACGTCATAGGTGACGCTCAAGTCGATCTCGTTCGCCGATGTATCGCCACGTCCGGGGTTTTTGATCGCCCATCCGCGAATTCCGCTCACGCCGACTGCAAGTCCCGGCACACCGATATACGGCCCGATCTGATAGGACGCCGATGCCTTGATCACGTGCGTGCCGTCCCACACGAAGTCATCGAGCTGGCCCCAGGTCTGGATCTGATTGCGGTTGTCGCTGTTGGCCCAAGGCGTCAGGCGGAAATTCATCTCGCGGGAGTCGGGTGCGTGCGTGACGCCGAAGCCTATGCTGACGGTGAAAGGACCGCTCGCATAACCGACGCTCGTGCTGGCATGCCATTCGTTGGCCGGCGACGCGACCGGCCCGAGCGCCGCCTGATAGCGGCCCCACAAGGCATAGCCGGTCGTCGTCACCGTGCCGTGCTCGCCGGTGCGCCACGCACGCGTCGCGGCAACCTGCGCGTTGCGCCTGTAGCGCTTGCCCTCGCCCACGCCGCCATCGACATAGGTATCGGCAGCCGCCTCGTACCGGATGCCCGCGCTATGCACAAAGTCGATACGGCTTGCCGAGCCGTCGTATTGATCGCGGTTCTGATGCCACGCATTGGTCATCGGCCGGAAGCGGTTGTCCCAT
The DNA here is from genome assembly GCF_964243625.1 of uncultured Caballeronia sp. Classification (NCBI taxonomy): domain Bacteria; kingdom Pseudomonadati; phylum Pseudomonadota; class Betaproteobacteria; order Burkholderiales; family Burkholderiaceae; genus Caballeronia; species uncultured Caballeronia sp. Next base: position 8,982 of record NZ_CAXTGZ010000063.1, on the reverse strand, counting down.
TCATTGCGGAACTGATCGGCGAGCGCGTAGCCGAATTCCCAGCCCGCCACGTGATATTTCACTTCGGCGCCGCGGTACGCGTGCGAGTGCAATCCGCCCGATGACCCGAGCGTGCCGACACTCAGCGGCGTATAACCCGCGCGAACCTGCCATCCGTCACCCGTCGCGGTGCTGCGCCATTTCAGCGCAGCATGGGCGAGCGTTGCATAGGTCTTGTCGGCGTCATCGCGATAGTCGTGATAAAGCACTTCCGACAAGCCTGTGCCCGGCGCGACCCGAAGGTTGGTGAAACCCGACACGTCCGCGCCGACAAATCCCCACGGACCCGCCGCATAACCCGAGCGCCAGTCAATACCCAATGAGAGCGCGTTGACATGGATATCACCGGCGTGATCGGTCGCATGCCGGTTTCTTGAGTAAAACGTCGTACTGACGGTCGTCTCGGACTTCGAGAAAAGACTGGGCATCTCTTCGGAACGCCAAGGCTGCGCGGTGCCGCGCGTCAGTTCGTCGTCCTCGAACGCCGGAGGTTCAGCCCCTGCCGACGCACCGCACGTTGTTGTTAGGATTGCAAAACATAATGACTGGAATCTGGTCACGTCTCCCCCTCGCTGCGGTTCTTGATCACCGCATGGATTTCTCTGAACGAAGAAGACTAGCCGGTCGTAAATTGGTATTCAAGTGGTATTAATTTTGGGATAGCGGCCGGGTTGATGCATCCCGGTTTCATCGACGTTTTGCGACAAAAAAAGGCGGTGCTGTTGTCCAGCACCGCCGTCGCAACCTGCGTCGAATCGTCTATGACCTTTTTGATGTCTGGCCGATATCGATATCGATTTGCTGTGGCACAGCGACCGAAAGATAAACGCGGCGGAGCAGGCATTGCCCGGACGCTCGCCAACAGCCTCATGCCGTGATGACTCTGAAAGACGCGGAATTAACAATCGTAATCACAAGCGCCTCTACAATACCGGCACTCCGTTAGCCGGCGTCCGCAAAACCGCAGCACGAACACGATCCGAACACATGTATAGAGCATCACTGCAGACCACAAAAGTTTCCATCGGCAAAGGGTGGCGCGCTGTCACGGCGCTGGCCGTGGTTGTATCGGCGCTAGGTATGGGCCTGAGCACGCCCGCCGAGGCCCGCAGCGGCGGCGGCACAAAAGCAGAATCGCAAAAGCAGGCCGGCAAAAGCGCGGTCGCGAGGACGACCAAGGCGGTCAAGACCACCAAGGCCGAGAAGGCCGCCAGGAAGAACAACTTCGAGCGCGTCGCGGTTCCCGCCGGCCCGTTGCCGCCCACCGTCATGGCAGCGCTCGCACGGGCGCACGTACCGCTTTCATCGATGAGCGTGGTAGTTCAGCGCATCGGCGCCGGCGGCGTACCGCTCGTCGCGCTCAACGCAAACGTGCCGATGATGCCCGCGTCCACCATGAAACTGGTCACGACCTACTCGGGTTTGTCGCTGCTGGGACCTGACTATCGCTGGAAAACGACGGCCTATGCCGACGGCGAAGTCGATGCCAACGGCATCCTTCACGGCAATCTTTATGTCCAGGGCACGGGCGATCCCAAGCTCGTGCCGGAAGAACTGATCGATCTCGTGGACCAGATCCGCCGCAACGGCATTTCGGGCATCGACGGCGCGCTGGTGCTGGACAAGCGTTACTTCGATCCGTCGACACGCGACCTCCCCGCCTTCGATGCCGACGAAACCGCGCCCTATAACGTCGGTCCCGACCCGCTGCTCTACGCGTTCAAGTCGCTGTCGTTCACGCTGACGCCGAATCCGGAAGGCGGCGTGTCGATCGACGTCTTGCCGCAACTCGCGCAACTTCAGATCGATAACGAATTGCGCGTGACGCGCGGCGCGTGCGCGGGGACGCTCCCGGCGGCGTCGCCAAGCGTGGCGCAAACTTCGGGCGGCTTCGTGCAGGCATCGTTCATTGGCGACTATCCGCTGCGCTGCGGTCCGCGCACGATCAACGTCGCTGCGCTCGATCACTCGACGTTTTTCGCGGGCGGTTTCCTCGCGCTGTGGAAACAGGCGGGCGGCACCTTCGCCGGCGTGACGCGCGAAGGCCCGACGCCTTCCAGCGCGCGGCTTGTCGGGACGCATCGCAGCCCGGTGCTCTCGGACATCGTTCGCGATATCAACAAGTTCAGCAACAACGTGATGGCGCGTAATTTGTTCCTGACCATCGGCGCCGCAACCGGCAAACCACCGGCGACGACGCAGAAATCGGCGGCAGCCATTACCGCGTTCCTGCATCGAAGCGCCCTGCCCATGTCGGGCCTGTATCTGGATAACGGTTCGGGTCTGTCGCGCGAAGAACACATCACGGCACAGTCGCTCGCCGACCTGCTGATCGCGGCGAACTCCAGTCCGGTCGCGCAGGTCTTCACGGAATCGCTGCCGATTGCCGGCGTGGACGGCACCATGCGCAACCGCCTGACGAACGCAGGCGCGCTCGGCAACGCGCACATCAAGACGGGCACGCTGCGCGACGTCCGCGCGATCGCAGGTTACGTGGGCGCGGCGAACGGCGAAAGCTACGTGGTGGTGAGCATGATCAACGACCCGCGTGCCGAAGCTGCGCGCGCCGCGCACGATGCCTTGCTCGAATGGGTCTACGAAGGCGCGCGCCGCACGGGATCGATGGATTGAAGGCAACGCAAAACCCACTCCGGCGATGCGCACAAGCACAGGGAAACCCTCGTAGGAAACAACTCAAATTATCTTAAAAGATTCGGTAAGCTATCGCCACGCAAGCCGACAGGCTCGCCGAGACGCTCGTCGACCGGCACCTCGAAGCGGCATGCAGACCACAGACTAGATAAACGAGGAACGAGGAGATGACGCCGATGAAACCCGCCCAGACCATTCCCGCCGCGCGCCAGACCTACTGGCTGCGCGCTGTGCAAACCGCGATGGCGTGCGCAGCCATCGCCGCATTGGCCGCGTGCGGCGGCAGCGACGACAACAATAACAACACGCCCGCGGGCGGCGTGAAGCTGCAGGTGGTGTCGTTCGGCGACAGCCTGTCCGATGTCGGCACGTACGCGCCCGTCGCCACGGCGAACTTCGGCGGCGGTCGCTTCACGACGAACCCCGGCCAGGTCTGGACGCAAAACGTCGCGCAGTATTACGGCGACACGCTCACCGCCGCGAACACCGGCGGCTTCGGCGTGCCGCTTCAGGCAGGAACCGGGCTGGGCTATGCGCAAGGCGGCTCGCGCGTGACGTTGCAACCGGGCGTCGGCCATGCCACGCCGGGCACGGCGAACGCGGACTTCTCGCAAGCCACGACGATTCCGGTCAACGATCAGGTCTCGCAGTACATCGCGTCGCACGGCACGTTCAACGCCAACCAGCTCGTGCTGGTGAACGGCGGCGCCAATGACATCTTCTATAACCTGACTGTCGCGCAAGCGACTGCTGCGGGAATTCAGGCGCAAGTCGCGGCTGGCACGCTTGCGCCGGCTGATGCGCTTGCCGCCGGCAACGCGGCGCAAAAAGCCGCGACGACCGCGATCAGCCAGGCGGCTATCGACCTGGCCACGGTCGTCGGACGCGTCGTTCAGGCAGGTGCCACGCATGTGCTGGTATCGAATGTGCCGGATATCGGCGGATCGCCACAGGGGCTTGCCAGCGCCGACAAAGGCGTGACGCTGTCGCAAGTCACGCAGTTGTTCAACGGCACGCTGCAAGGCGCGCTGCAGCAGGCAGGGCTGTTGTCGAAGGTGATCTACGTCGATGCCTACACGTGGGTCGATGGTGTCCAGGCCAACTATCAGTCGAACGGCTTTTCGGTATCGAATACGGGCACGGCCTGTAATCTTGCCGCGATGATCACTGCCGCCACGAAAGCCGGCCAGCCGAACCCGACCGCGTTCGGCACGTCGCTGTTCTGCTCGCCGCAGACGTACACGGTGGCGAACGCCGACCAGACCTACATGTACGCGGATACCGTACATCCGACGACGCATCTGCACGCGCTGTTTTCCACCTACGTTGAACAGCAGGTCGCGAAGGCAGGGTTGGGAAAATAAGCTTCGTTTGAAGCCGTTGAAGTACGAAACGCCCGGTTCTTTCGAGACCGGGCGTTTTTTGTTTCGATTGAGTCAAGCAGCAGGCTGTTCCAGGCGGTTGATTCGCACGACCTTAATCCGGCACCGATTCCCGAGCCGAACCAGGCCCGTCAACGCAATCACTCCTGCTCTTCAAACGCCGCCGCCGCGCGGCCAAGCCGGTCATTCACGGCACTCCATTCCGCCGATACCGGCAGCGTCTCGATCAAGATCCGCTCCACGTCCTCGCGATCGAGCTTGCGCAGCAAGCCGTACAACTCGCGCGCGTAACTTTGCGGATCGTCGGGCGCAGCGATGAACCGGACGTTGGGCGCATCGGCCCATTTCCCCGCGCTCGATGCCCGCGCGACCAGCGCCAGCTTTTTATCGGCGTTCAGAGGGTGCGCTGCGAGCAGCGGTTCCAGCGCATCGAACGGCAACAATCGCAATGGCGTGCGTGGCGCGTAATGCGCCTTGAGCGTCCCGGATGCGCGAGGCGCGCTCGCATCGGTGCCATCGGGAAGACGCGGCATGACGCCGAGAACGTCCGCAATCTCCGCCGGACTCACATGCCCCGGCCGCAACAACGCCGGAAAGCCACGCGATAAATCCAGGATCGTCGATTCGATACCCACCTTCGCCGCACCGCCATCGAGCACATGGACGCTCGTGCCGAATTCATCGCGGACATGTTGCGCCGTGGTCGGGCTGACGTGCCCGAACCGGTTCGCCGATGGCCCCGCCACGCCGCCGTGACCGTTGCGTAAGGCGCTGAACGCGCTCAGCAAAGCCTGCGCGACCGGATGCGACGGACAGCGGATCGCGACCGAATCCTGCCCGCCACTGACCGCCGCGGGCACGTGCGCCGCGCGCTTCAGGATCAGCGTAAGCGGGCCGGGCCAGAAGGCATCGATCAGTTTTTGTGCATCGGGGACAAGCGTCTCGACCCAGTACGCGGGATCGCTGCCAGGCGCGAGATGCACGATCACCGGATGATTCGACGGCCGCCCTTTGGCCGCATAAATCCGCGCGATCGCCTCGGGATTCCCGGCATCGCCGCCGAGCCCGTAGACCGTTTCAGTCGGAAACGCGACGAGCTGGCCGGCGTCGAGCAACGCGGCTGCTTTCGTGACCTGCGCGACGCTGGGTGCTTCGAAGGTCATTCTCGTCAATCCAGCGCGATATGCAGCAGGCGGGCGCAGTCGCGCGCCGCCGCACGCACTTCTTCCAGCGTCGTCGCCGTGAAATTCACGTGGCCCATCTTGCGGCCCGGACGCGCTTCTTCCTTGCCATACAGATGCAAACGCGCCGTCGGCATGGCGATGACCTCGTGCCACGGCGGGATGTGGGCCTTGGCGCCATCGAACCAGACGTCGCCGAGAATGTTCAGCATGGCGGCCGGCGAATGCTGGCGCGTATCGCCGAGCGGCATGCCGGTCATCGCGCGTACTTGTTGCTCGAACTGGCTGGTCGCGCAGGCGTCCACCGTGTAATGCCCCGAATTGTGTGGACGCGGCGCCATTTCATTGGCGATCAGCGACCCGTCTTCGAGAATGAAGAACTCCACGCACAACACGCCGACGTAATCCAGCTTCGCGGCAATCGTCAGCGCGGCGTCCTGCGCCTGGGCCACGAGCGCATCGGTTGCATCCGGCGCCGGCACGACGGTCTTCGCCAGGATTCCGCCAACGTGCTGGTTCTGCGCGAGCGGGAAAACGGCAGATTTGCCATCGCCCGCACGCGCGATCAGTACCGACACTTCGAATTTCAGCGGCATGCGTTTTTCGAGCACGCAGGGCACGCCGGCAAGCGATCCATATGCGGTGCGGACTTCGTCGACGTTGCGCACGCTCGTCTGGCCCTTGCCGTCGTAACCGAGGCGCGCCGTTTTCAGGATCCCGGGCAAGACGGCGGCGATCTGTTCATCGCTCAGGGCCGCGAGCGCTTCCGGCGACTCGATCACCACATGCGGCGCCACCGGCACGCCCGCGCTTGCGATAAACCGCTTCTCCGCCACGCGATCCTGGGCGATCGCCACGCACCGTCCGGCCGGGCTGACAAACGTGGTCTTGGCGAGGAAATCGAGACTGGCGGACGGCACGTTCTCGAATTCCGTCGATACCGCCGCACACAAGCGCGCGAGTTCGGTGAGCGCGGTTTCGTCGTCGTAAGCGGCGCGGATGTGTTTATCGGCGACGGAACCGGCCGGACTCGTTTCGTCCGGATCGAGGACCGCCACGCGATAGCCCATGGATTGCGCAGCGAAACAGAACATGCGGCCGAGCTGGCCGCCGCCGACCATGCCGAGCCATGCGCCCGGCTGGATGGGAGAACTGGGTTGGGTGTGTGCGTTCATCGTGTGGGGTCGGTCAGCCGGAAGTGTTACTGAAGCTGCTGGATTTAAAGCGGCGGGAGGACCATTGCATGTGCTGCGTCGTTCTGGCGGGCGCGGAAAGCGGCAAGTTTGTCGGCGTAGGCGCTCTGCGTCACAGCAAGAATGGATACCGCGAACAACGCGGCGTTCGCCGCCCCCGCCTCGCCGATGGCAAACGTCGCGACCGGCACGCCCTTGGGCATCTGGACGATCGAATGCAGCGAATCGACGCCCTTCAGGTATTTGCTCGATACCGGCACGCCCAGCACCGGCACCGTGGTTTTAGCGGCGAGCATGCCCGGCAAATGCGCCGCGCCGCCTGCCCCTGCGATGATCGCCGCCAGTCCGCGCGAACGTGCGCTTTCAGCGTAGGCGAACATCTCGTCGGGCATGCGATGCGCTGACACGACCTTGGCCTCGTACGGCACGCCGAAGTCCTGCAGGATCGCGACGGCATTTTTCATCACGTCCCAGTCGGAACTGGAACCCATCAACACCCCGATCAACGGTGCGTCATGCGTGTGGGCCTGGACTTCGCTCATCGTGCTGCTTTCCTGTGGTTTGGGTCTGTTCGTTCGAGGCGAGAAGCGTGACTTTACGCCAGCGACTGGCCGGTCAGGCGCTGCAAAGCCTCTTCATACTTTTCGGCTGTCTTCGCGATGACATCGTCAGGCAGTTTCGGCGCCGGCGGCGTCTTGCCCCACGATTGCGTTTCGAGCCAGTCGCGCACGAATTGTTTATCGAACGATGGCGGGTTCGTACCCACCTGATAACCGTCCGCCGGCCAGAAGCGCGACGAGTCCGCCGTCAGCACTTCGTCCATCAGGAACAGTTCGCCGCGGTTGTCGAGCCCGAATTCGAACTTCGTATCCGCGATGATGATCCCGCGCGTCGCCGCGTATTCGGCCGCTTCCTTGTACAGCTTGATGGAAATATCACGGATGGTCGCCGACAATTCCGTGCCGATACGGCGTTCCATGTCGTCGTATGTGATGTTTTCGTCGTGATGGCCCATTTCGGCCTTCGCTGCCGGCGTGAAAATCGGCTCGGGCAGCTTTTCAGCGTTTTGCAGGCCCGGTGGCAATTCCACGCCGCATACCGAACCCGTCGCCTGATAGTCCTTCCAGCCGCTGCCGGCGAGGTAGCCGCGCACCACCGCTTCCACCAAAATCGGCTCGAGGCGCTTGACCACGACCGCGCGGCCGGCGACTTGCGGCGCTTCGTCGGCGGAAACGACGGTCGCCGGATCGATGCCCGTATTGTGGTTCGGCACGATGTGCTTGAGTTTCTCGAACCAGAAATCGGCCATTTGATTCAGCACGCGGCCCTTGTTCGGGATCGGCTCGCCCATGATCACGTCGAACGCGGACAGCCGGTCTGTCGTCACGATCAGGAGCTTGTCGGTGCCGACGGCGTAATTGTCGCGGACCTTGCCGCGCCCGAGCAGGGGCACCGATTTCAGCGTGGATTCGTACAGCGGGGAATGTTGGGTGGACATGTCATCTACCGGAAAAGTGCTGCAACGTCGGGCTAGGAAAGAATGATCAGGAGACAAACGAAAAAACCAACACGCCGTTCCCCGGGAATTGCGGGAACGGCGGGTTGTATTGATTCTGTTCGTGGCCGATTCAGCGTCATTGTAAACGCGTCCGGCGGTTGTCTCGAATTTACTCGGGACGAACCGTCGTAAACCTTGCTTACTTCGCTGTCACTTGACGATCTGAGCCAGTTCGCCGGACTTGTACTTTTCGGCGATTTTATCGAGCGGAATTGGCTTGATCTTGCCTGCCTGGCCTTCGCAGCCGAATTGCACGTAGCGTTCGAGGCAGATTTTCTTCGCGGCTTCGCGCGCCGGCTTCAGGTAATCGCGCGGATCGAATTTCGACGGATTCTCGCCGAAATAGCGGCGGATCGCGCCTGTGATGGCGAGACGCAAGTCGGTATCGATATTCACCTTCCTCACGCCGTGACGAATCCCTTCCTGGCACTATTAGCCACTATCCGTGGCGGGACTTCATTTCACAGGTTATGCGCTGGCGCTCGGAACAGTGTTCGTTGCGGTCAGGGTCATTGCCGGGTTGTTGCTGTTCGAGCTTGCTCGCGTTCCGTTCTAACTGATCTTTTTCGCACTATTAGCCACTGTCCGTGGCGGGACTTCATTTCTTTTTCCAACGGCGAAAAAGAAACGAAGCAAAGAAAACGCCTCCCAACCGCTAATTCTTAAGTGTCCCGAGCGTGCACGTACAACTGTTTGGTACTTCAGAAGAACGCTCGACGCCGGAATTCAGAACACTTGAAACCCTCCCCCTCCGTCAACAGATACCCACACGCTTCGCCACCAGTAACTGTGGCAGTCAATACGGAAACCTGCGCAACCCATAGCAACGGCGGAGCCCATTGCGAGCCCGTAACGGGTCTACAACATCTTCGCTTGCCTGAGACTTCGCCACCAGTACAGCCGCCCCTTGCGTTTGGGCAAGAGCGCGCGCAGCGCGGAGGCCTAATTAGCGGATTCCCACACTGGTGGCGAAGCGT
>NZ_CAXTGZ010000062.1:0-17732 GCF_964243625.1 uncultured Caballeronia sp. | reverse complement strand
CGCGGGTACTGGGATCGTCATCGACAATCAATACGTGTGGCATGCGTCTCGAATTTATCCAAAGCGTTGAGGGTCACACGATGCTGAACGCATCGTGGAGATCTCCGGGGGCGCCGGCCACACATCGTCACACGTGGAAACGTATGAAGATGACGACTTCACCCGCCAGGCCGAATGCGCACCGATAGAACTCAAGCACGCCGAAAGATGAAAATCTTTCCGATTGATTAACTGGCATGTCACTGCACCCGCAATAATTGCCATACAGCGTGGTTATTGCAGTGAGTACATCGATTATAAGGCTTTATCAAGATGAAACGCACGCCGAGGCGTGCGTTTTGATGATGCTTCAAGTCTATCTCGGGACCCGCGCAGATTGACTTAGCTGTGCGGAAAGTGCCACGCGTCCGGCGTCCCGCCCAAGGCCCCGTTGCTGCCGTTGGCGGGCCGTGGCGCAACCGGCCGTGCGGCAGCCGTTGCAGTTGAAGGCGTGACCACCTTGCCGCCCTCGTCTTCCCAGCGCGTCAGGTCGCGCGGGGTGCGTTTTACGGTATCGCGTTTCGTTTGCGCCCATTTCCATGCGAGCACGCTGCCCACTGCGAACAACGCGCCAAACAAGCCGATCTTCGGTCGTGCCATTGTTTCTCTCCTTGTATTCAGATGATCGGGGACTGCATACGTTCTATCGCGAAACGATGACGCCCACCAGAAAGCCGATGCCCGCCGCAATGCCGAGCGCCTGCCAAGGGTTGTCACGCGTGTAGCGGACGGTGCCATCTAGGCTCGCGCGGTACTTGTCCTGCGCGCCCGCTTGCGCTGCTTCCAGCGCGTGGCGGGCGGTATCGACGTGGTCGCGCAGACGGGTGCGCAGGGCGTCCACGCCTTCAGCCGGCAACGATGCGCTCAGGCGCACCAGTTCCTCGGAATCGTTCAACAAGACCTTGATGTCCTCGATGATCTTCTGCTTGCCCAAAGAGATCTGGACTGTCGTTTGACTCATGTTTTGAAACCCCTTGCCATTGACTTGTGGTCGATCGGCCGCCAATGCGCCGATCATGATGTGGACGCGTCCCGGCGCGTACGCAACGTTCGCAGCATGCCGCCCAGGACGAGCGCGCTGCCGAGCGCGGCGAACACGAAACTCGTCACGCCCGCTGCGCGGGAAAGTGCCGGTGTGCCCGCGGCCCATGCCATCACCACGCACATGAGCGCGGTCACGAGCGCCACGGCGGCCCAGTGATATACGTTGATCGGCTCGGCCGCCAGGAGTTCCGGACGCTCCTCGGCGCGCTGCGGCGCACGTGCACGACGTGCGGGACGAGCGCGCTGTTGCACGTGGATGTCGAAATGCAGGGAATCTTCCATGGCTGTCTGTGCCGGGTCACGGCCGTTCGTTTGCAGATGCCACGTGCTACGCAGAAACCGTGCCATATCGACCGAAGCCGGTTTGTGATGAGTCATTGCGGGCCGGGTTGCATCGATTGCGCGCGTGTGAATACCCGGACGCACGTAACAATTACGTACAGCGCGTGTAAATGAGGCAAGGTATCGGTGAAGGTTTCCGGAGTTTGCGCGCAATATGGCGTACCGCGCGGCTAATCGTGTTGCGATTACTCAAGCAGAACAAAGCACGTTGCCGCTAAGTCGTTGCGGATGGTTAAATACGGATTACGAGATGAGTTGCACGCTTGCGGCTTTCATTGAAATGTCCAGGCCTGCTGCCATTAAACGATGCTTCGTCACCCTGAGCGATAGTGGGGCCGAAGCTGCCTCCCTGCCACCAACAGGGCGGGAATCAGCGCAACACTGTGCTGCCGCCTTGTCCTGGCGCCCGGCCAAACCCTGTCGCCCGAACAACATTTGCAGGACTTAAAGACTCATGGCGTCAACCGATCTGGACTCGCCGGCCGTCGCCTCCGGCGATACGCCATCGCAGAAGAAACGTAACGCGGGAGAGATTGCCGGGTTGAAGTCGTTTGGACTTCTGTACGGTTCATCGCCCGTGATGATGGAGCTTTACTCGCAGATAGAACGTGTGGCCGCAACTGATGCCACGGCGTTGATCATCGGTGAATCGGGAACCGGCAAGGAACTCATTGCTCGTACCATTCACGATCAAAGCGCCCGGCGCGATGCCCCGTTCGTTGCGGTCAATTGCGGCGCTATTCCCGATAATCTTATCGAGCCGGAACTCTTCGGGCACGAGAAAGGGAGTTTTACCGGCGCGGTCCAAGGACGCCTTGGTTATTTCGAACATGCGAATGGCGGAACGCTGTTCCTGGATGAAGTGACCGAGATGTCGCCGGTGCGGCAAGTGAAGCTGTTACGCGCACTTGAAACCGGAACGTTCTTTCGAGTCGGCGGTAATGAGCTGATTCACTCCGATGTCCGTGTGATCGCCGCGACCAATCGCGACCCGATCGTGGCGGTCAAGGAGAATGGCCTGCGCGAAGACTTGATGTATCGGCTGGCCGTGTTTCCATTGCGCGCGCCGCCGCTGCGTGAACGCGACAGCGACCGCGAATTTCTTGCGCAGCATTTTCTCGCCGAGATGAACGCGCAGGAAGGCACCAACAAGTCGTTCAGCAAACGCGCGATCGACATGCTGCGCACATACTCGTGGCCGGGCAACGTGCGCGAGTTGAAGAACACGGTGTATCGCGCGTTCATTCTTGCCGAGAAAACGGTGGAGATTGCGCATCCGCATCTGGCGTCGCGGGTGAAGAAACCTATAACGCAGGGCGATGCCATGAACGTCTGGGTAGGCACACCGCTCGCCGATGCGCAAAAGCAGATCATCCTCGGCACGCTCAAGCATTGCGGCGGCGACAAACGCCGGGCCGCCAAAGCCTTGGGCGTCAGTCTGAAGACCCTCTATAACCGCCTTGGTGCTTACGATGACGAAGGCGGCGAAGCGGAGCCGTCGGCGCCCGCCGGGAATGAAGGCTGACTGCAAGCCATGCTCGCTACGTCGATGGATCCTCCCGCGATCCATCGACTTCGCCCCAACTGTTACGCCAGTTTTTCATTTGAAGCGGCGCGTTCCCCTTATTTGCAATTTCTTGCAAATTTCTTTGCCCACCTCCTTGTTACGTCATTCAAAATGCCCGGGCGCTCCGTTTGCTAGGTCTTTTGCGCTCAAGGTTTGCGCGAGAGAAGCCGGTTGCCGTCATCGAAAGAATCAAGAAAGGCGAGGAAGGAACAGCATCATGCAGAAAACGATTTACCGGCGTCCGGCTCACGCCGCGGCAATGGCAACGCTCCTGATGGGAGCCATCGCGTGTTTCACCCTTTCGGGTTGCAACTCGCTGTATAGCGAAGGCGCTGTGGCAGGCGCGGGTATCGGTGGTGCGGCGATCGCCGGCGCCGTGACCAGCAATGCTGCCGTCGCGACGGGCATCGGCCTGGGCGCCGTTGCTGCCGCCAGAGCCGGTGTGCAATACAGCCAGCGGGTAATGCACACCTATACGCAGGACCGTATCGCAGGCGCGGCCGGACCGCTCGCAGTCGGGGCCATAGCGCAATGGGCTGCGGTGCATACCGTGCCCATCGAGCCGGATGAAAAAGGCCGCGTGACGGTCAGCCGTACCATCAGTACCGGCACGCTCGATTGCAAGGAAATCGTGTTCTCGGTGGACACCGACGCCGTGAAGGACAAGCCCGCCGACAGCGGCTTCTACGTAGCCTCCATCTGTCGCGACGGACAGACGTGGAAGTGGGCGTCGGCGGAACCTGCCACGCCGCGCTGGGGCGCGCTGCAATGAGGCCCGGTCTGAGCCTGATGCTCGCGGCCGGCGCTGCTGCGAGCTGCGTATTCATGAGCGGCTGTGGATCGATTGGCGCGGCAGCCGGCGCGGCCGCGGGTGTATCGACGGGCGTGGTCACGAGCAACCCGGCAATCGGTTTCGGCGTGGGCATCGTAGTGCAGGCCGCGACCGACGAAGCTATCGCGCGCCTCATGAAGCGCCTGCACAGCGACCAGCAGATCGCCATTGCGACGACGGCGGGCGACCTTCCCATAGGCGATGAAAAAACCTGGAGCGTCAAGCACACGCTGCCGGTGGAGAATGGCCACGGCAATGTCCGCGTACTGCGGGAGTTCACCAGCGCGCTTGCGACATGCCGCGAGTTCGCGTTCTCGGTGGCCGATGGCAACAAGGCCGACGCACATCAGGACTGGTTCGTCGCCCAGGCTTGCAAGGGCAATGACAATGGCGGCTCGTGGAAATGGGCATCGGCGGAACCGTCCGTCGCGCGCTGGGGCAATCTGCAGTAACTTGTCTGCGAGATTGGCCGTGCGCCGAGCCGTTCACCAACGCCAGCGTACGCCAGCATCGCCGCCTATTGTGGCGCGTGTGGCGCCGCCCACGTTCATTGCGTAATGGACGTTCGCAAACAGGCTGCCCCGCGCGCTGACGTCGATCGCGACGCCGGTTTGAAAATCGGCCAGCGTCGCCGATGACTGCGCCGGGATCGTTGTGGTTTCTCCGAAGACCACGTTGCTCGATGCATCGAAATAACGCCATAGATTGACGCGCGCATAAGGCTGCAACGCCACCCTGCCCGCTTGCCAGCGCCCCGATACGCGCAGTCCCAGACGGGCGGCGAACGAACTCGGGTTGCTGAAGCTGACGGTCGAGATGCCGTCATTTATATCGTTGATGGACACATGCTGCCAGATGACCTGCGCCTGCGGCTCGATGCTCAGTCCGGCCAGCAAAGCCAGCGGCAATCCTGCTTCCACTGATCCCGCGATCGACCGGCCATGCGTGGTCACGGCAAGGCCGTCGTTCGACGATGGTTTGATCGTCAGCGCGCTTCCAGTCACGATGGTGTCCGCATACCAGCCACCGGGGCCGATGTGCGTCCAGTACACGCCCGCGCTCGCCGAATCCACGGCGACGCTGCCCGCCTGAACCGACGGCATGCCAAGCGCGAAGCCGGTGACATCGCCCGAAGCGCGCGCCGCGCCCAGCAGCAAGCCATAGTGATTCCTATTTCCTGACGCAGTGGCATCTGCGTAGACGTCCTGACCGATCTGCGTGCCGCCCGTGAATCCGCTGAAATGCGCATCGACGCCTGTGTCGCTGCCAACGCGCGCGTGGTTTCCCCAGACACGGGCCCAGGTCGCGGGCAGCGTGCCGGATTCATCGAGTTGCGACTGGTCGCCGTGCCGGTCGTGGAAGGTGCCGATCTGATCGATGACAAGCTCGCGCGTAAGCGATGGCACCGCCGCGTAGAGCGGGACTTCGATGCGGTAAAGGGGAGTTGCTGTGGTAGGCGGTTGCGGCTCCGCCGGCGCGGTTGGCACGGATGGCACGATCGAAGGTGGCGGCGTAGGTTCGGTTGGCGCAGCGGGCTCGACAGGCGTTGTTGGCGTTGTTGGCTCAGAAGGTGCAACCGGTGGTACTGGCGTGACCGGTGTAACGGGCAGCACTGGCGTGACAGGCGGCACCGGCGGCACCGCCGGAATGCTGGAACGCAAGTACCAGTTATCCCCGGTGCCTGTCGTAACACCGCCCCGAAACAGATAGTACGTATAGGCGCCCGCCTTGACGGGACTCGCCAGAGAGAATGCCGTCGCCGCCGTCGTGGCGCCCTGAAGCGTTTGCACGACCATGATTCCATCGGCGATCGTCTGGGCGCCGGCGCCGCCCGCGTTTCTCACGCCAATCGATGTATCGCCCGTAGCGGTGCCTTGCGCTATGACCAGCTTTCCGCTCGGCGAAGCATCCGCGCCAAGGACCGTGTCCACGAGCAACTGGCCTGCTCGCCCTGTGTAGTCGCCACTCACCACGAGCGTATTGCGCGTGCCGCCCGTCAGATCGATGATCCCAGCGTTGTTCATCGTCACGCGTGCCCCTGCCACGGCAGCCATGATCGCCGACGTTCCTGCTCCGTTCCAGGCAAGCGTACTCGTCGAGTCGATATCGATCGTGCCGGTTCGCGTTCCGGCGTCGCCGAGTGTGAGGCCGTGGGCATCGAGCGTCAGGCGGCTCGCGTTCGTCACCGCCACGCTCTCCCAGTTCACGAAGCGGCTCAGCCCGGTGGCGTCGACGTGATCGAACGTGAGCGTGTCGCGGCCGGCGCCGGCATCGAAGATCGATGTGGACGCAAGTTGCGCGTCGCTCAGGTTCGACAAGGTGGCCGCCGCCTGTCCCGCGCCGAACGTGACCGCACCGCCGATCACCCCGCCGTCGAGCCATTTGAACGTATTCTGCCCGTCCCCAACGGCGAGACCCTGGACAATCGAACCGCCCGATACCGTCATGGCGTTCGTGCCATTGCCAAGCGTCACCGCGCCGCCGATCACCCCGCCGGACAGCGTCATGGACGTATCCCCGGAACCCGCGGTGAGGTTTGCATCGATCGAACCGCCCGACATTGCGAAGGTGTTCTGCACCGCCGTCAACCCGACGCTGCCGATACGCCCGCCAGTAATCGTCGCCACGCCGCCGTTCGTCAGGCCGCCCTTCACGCGCCCGCCACTCAGCGTGAAACGCGGTTGCGGGCCGCCCTGATCGATGTCATCGACCTGTCCCGCCTGCATCACGAACGTGTTGACGCCGGCGCCTTGCCGGATCAGACCGGTCACCGTGCCGCCGTTCATCTTGAAGGTGTTCGTGCCGGTATCGGTCCAGACCGCGACACCACCGCCGCCCGATATTGTCCCGGTGTTCGTGATCGTGATCGCATACGGCCCTGTCGATGAAACCGCCAGATTGCCGCCGCCCGAAATCACGCCGCTGTTCACGATGTCCGCATCGCCGCCGACAATCGATACACCCTCGTTGCCGCCCGAAATCGTTCCGGCATTCGTAAAGCTGCCGCCACTGTTGGCATCGATGGCGTTGCTCTGGTCGCTCGTTATCCGCGCCCCCGCTGCGTTCACGAGCGTGACCTTCTGCCCGAAAAAAGCGCCCAGCGCGTCGGCGCCGTGCGCGGCGATCGACCCAGTGTTGGTGACAAGACCGGGCGATGCATCCACGGAGACAATGCCGTGCGCGTTCACCCCGTATGTATCGATGGACCCGTGGTTTGTCAGCGTGTTGTTGCCCGGCGCGCCGCCATTGGCGTACAGGCCGTACGCGCGTGAACCGGTCGTCGTGATCGAGCCGGTGTTCACGAGCGCGTCGCCGGAGGTCTGGGCGAGCATGCCGTAGGAGTCGTCGCCCGATGTGGCAAGCGTGCCGTTGTTGGTCAGCTTCCCGCCTCCCGCCGCCGATACATCGAGCATTGCCGCCGAGTTCGCTCCGCTCGTGGTGATCGCGCCGCCCACGGCGTTGACCATCATGACTGAGGCCGAGCCGCTGTACATGCCCTCCGACTCGACGCCGGTTGTATGGATCGCGCCCGCATTGGTCAGCGTGTTATGTCCGAAGCCAGCCGGGCTGCCTTCGGAGGTGATGCCGTCGAAGGTATCGCCGCTGACCTGCAACGTACCCAGGTTCGTGACAGTGCTCGAATCCCGCACGAAGACCGCGTTGCTGCTGCTCACGCTGATGCCTGCACCCGGCTGGATGCGCACGGTGACTCCCGTGCTTCCGGCAGCCGCCGCGATACCCGTGAGGGATGGATTCGGCAGACTCGAATCGCACGTAGCAGATTCGCCGCTGACGGGCGCGAGGTTATCGCAACTGCCGAGCGCCGACGGCACGCGCAACAGACATGTCACGCCGATCGTCAATCCCGACAAACGCCTCGTGCGTGATAACGGCAAGCGCAGTCGACGCATCTTCGGAGGCTCCTTGTTTGCCGTCAGCGTTGGCGGATTCCCCAGCGTAGAGTACGTTTTGCGCTTCGGCAATCTTGTGAAAAGCGATTCGAAGCAGTCTTTCGAAAACGCTGGAAGCCACAATGGACAAGGGTTTGCGCCCGGCGCGAAACGATCGTTGCGGACGTTTTCATCAGAACGGGCAATCGGCGGATTCCGTGCGTGAGATCGAAGCGAACCGCGTTATCGGCTACCTTTTCAGGTACGTCCACATGCAAAAAACGCGGCATCTGTTTCCAGAAGCACCGCGTTTTTTTATCCCGCGCCAGATGGCACGTATCTCACTGAAGCACTACGCGCAGCATCAAGACTCCACGTCTTCCAGGCTGAAGATCTCCGTCTGGTCGTTATACGAAAAGATCTCGCCATAACGGCCCCAGTTGATGACGGCGTCGAGGGTTTCCTCGGCTGCTTTATCGGAGAGAAAATCTTCCAGTTCCTGCTCGAAGCGCACACGCGGCGCACGATGTCCCGGCCGCTCGTTCAGCACTTTCTTGATCCGGGCGGCGAGCGGCACGTGACGCAGCAAATGCTCCGCGAACATCATCTTGCGTTCCTGCGTACCGAATTCGGCAAACACGCGCGCCGGCGGCGTCAGGAAAATATCGCCTTCGCGGACATCGGCGAAACCGAGATGCTGCAACACTTCCGCGACCGGGAACAGATCGTCCACTTCCAGATGCAGCGTCCGCGCGATCTCCGGCATGTCGGCGCGGCCGTGGTACGGGTCGGCGGCCAGTGTCTCGATCAAACCCGCCATCAGGTTGGTCGACACCTGCGGCAACCAGCTACTGAGCTCGAGCCCCTTCTTCTTTTCCTCGCCGAGTTGACGCGCGGTCATCTTGGCGTAGATATCGTCGACCAAGCGCCGGAACGCCGGATCGAGACGGTTGCGCGGATGCTTGAACGGCACGCGAATCTCGGCCATGACACGACCCGGATTCGATGCCAGCACCAGAATCCGGTCGCACATGAACACCGCTTCCTCGATGTTGTGCGTGACGATCAGCACCGACTTGATCGGCATCTTGCCTTGCGTCCACAGATCGAGCAGGTCGGTACGCAAGTTCTCGGCGGTCAGCACGTCGAGCGCGGAAAACGGTTCGTCCATCAGGAGCAGCGTCGGGTCGACGACCAGCGCACGCGCAAAACCCACCCGCTGTCGCATCCCGCCTGACAGCTCACGCGGATACGCGTTTTCAAAGCCGTCGAGACCGATCAGGTCGATTGCCGCCAGCGCGCGCTCGCGCCGTTCTTTGGATGGAACGCCCTGCGCTTCCAGCCCCGCCTCGACGTTCTGCAGCACGGTGAGCCACGGAAACAATGCAAAGGTCTGAAACACCATCGCCACGCCTTTTGCCGGGCCGTTGAGCGGCTCGTTCAGGTACGTGACCTGGCCGCCCGTCGGTTCGATCAAACCCGCGATGATCCGCAGGAGCGTCGATTTTCCCGACCCCGATCGGCCGAGAAGACCCACGATCTCGCCTTCGTGCAGCTTCAGGTTGACGTCTTCGAGCACGAGCAACTCGCCCTGCGTCTTGTTGAAACCGCGACTGACCTGATCGACGTGCAGGATTTCCCGGCCGAGGCGCGGGGGCGTGGATGGCGGCGTTTGACTGGAAGGATTCGTCTGCGTTGGCATGGGCGCTCGCGTGTTGCTGATTACAAAATGGTGTGGCCGCTGGCGACCTGACATTATGGATTTCGAAGGGCTTTGTTCCGGCGGCGGCGTTCAGTCGAGCCGCAAGCGCGCTTCGGCGAACGCGAACAACGGGCGCCACAACAACCGGTTGAAGAGCGTGACGAACAGCGACATCACCGCAATCCCGAGAATGATCTTCGGATAATCGCCGTTGACCGTGCTTTCCGCGATGTACGCGCCCAGTCCGTGCGCCACGATCTTCGTATTGCCCCACGATACCGCTTCGGCCACGATGCTCGCATTCCAAGCCCCGCCTGACGCCGTAATCGCGCCGGTCACGTAATACGGGAAGATGCCCGGCAAGATGGCCTGGCGCCACCATTGCCAGCCCTTGATCTGGAAGTTGGCGGCGGCCTCGCGATAATCGTTTGGATACGACGTAGCGCCAGCGATCACGTTGAAAAGGATATACCACTGCGTGCCGAGCACGATCAACGGCGAAAGCCAGATATCCGGATTCAGGTTGAACTTCACGATCACCACGACAAACACCGGGAACAGCAGGTTCGCCGGAAACGCCGCAAGGAATTGCGCAATCGGCTGGATCTTGCTCGCAAGCGCAGGCCGCAATCCGATCAGCACGCCGACAGGCACCCAGATCACCGACGCAATCGCGATCAGCACCATGACGCGGAAAAGCGTGATCAGCCCGAGCCAGAAGACATGCCCCACTTCGCGCCACGACACGCCGGACGAAACGAAGACGCTTACTTTCCAGACCACGAACGCGGTCAGCGCCACGACAATCGTCGCCCAGACAATATCGCCAATGCGGGAAGTATTGCGCGCTCTCCCGGGCGTCGCTGTAAACACGGACGCGGCGCTCGCCAGCAGCGGCAGCTTCACGCCCTGCAGCGAAGGCAGCTTCAGCGGCACGCGCGCAAGCTTGCCGATGAGCCAGCCGGCCGGCACCAGCAACTGGTGAATCAGCCGCGTGCGCCGGATCAGGTCGAGCAGCCACGATTCAGGCACATTGCCCGAGCTCGTGTTTTCCATGCGGAACTTGTCGGCCCATGCGACCAGCGGACGGAACATGAGCTGATCGTAGGCAAGGATCACGACGGTCATGGCGAGGATCACCCAGCCGATCGCGCCGAGATTGCGCTCGCCGATCGCCGTCGCCAGATACGCGCCGATACCCGGCAGCACGATGGTCCGGTTACCTACCACGATCGCCTCGGAGGCGACTACGAAGAACCAGCCGCCGGACATCGACATCATCATGTTCCAGATGAGGCCCGGCATGGAGAACGGCACTTCGAGCTTCCAGAAGCGCTGCCAGTTGGTCAGGTGAAAACCGCGCGAGACTTCGTCCAGGTCACGCGGCACCGTGCGCAGCGACTGGTAGAAGCTGAAGGTCATGTTCCAGGCCTGGCTCGTGAAGATGGCGAAGATCGCGGCGAGTTCGGCGCCGAACACCCGTCCGGGAAACAACGCGAGGAAAAACGTGACCGTAAACGAGATATAGCCGAGCACCGGCACCGACTGCAGGATGTCGAGAATCGGCACGAGCACGATGGACGCGCGCCGGCTCTTGGCCGCGAGCGTGCCATAAACGAGCGTGAAGATGAGCGATGCGACCATTGCGGCAAGCATGCGCAGCGTGGTGCGTAACGCGTACTCGGGCAGATTCGACGGATCCAGCGAAATAGCCTGCGTCTGCAGCGTCGAGATGGGTGCGAGCGTCTCGTGAAAGCCCACCGCGGTCAGCGCGAGGATGCAGATGATCAGCGGGAACGCGACGAAGTCCCAGCGATTCGGTAATAGACGCCACGCCGAAGCATTCGCCGTGCGAGTCAGATTGAAGCCAAAATCCATTACACGCCCTCTCCGTTGAGGCTTGTTGCGGCCGGTGCGCCCGATTCAGGGCATCGTCCGGCGTCTGTATTTCCACGTCTGTATCTTGCCGGTCAGCGCCATGCCTGTTTTCAGGACGGCACGACACTACACCAAACTTTGTTTCAGGCACAACCGCAGCCTGCTGGTTTACGTTTCGTTATCTGGCGGGCGTTCCGGTGCATCGTCAAACCGCGCTGCATCGCTCAAGAAAAGCCCGTTCCCGCCGATAAGAAACTTGATGGACGAAAGAAAACGTCGTCCAATCGGAACATCCGGGGCAAACCAAAGCCGGCTTGAGGGGACTCCGGACGAGGTCGCGGTTCCTGCGCAGACAAAACATGTTCTTGCAACAGGCGCCACTGTCGGCGCTCAGCAACAGCACTTGGGGCAAGTACCATCGGCGCGCGCGGCCGCGCCCGGTAAGATGCTCATGTGCCGGCACAAAACTCATAACATTGCTCGTCGCGCGGGGCCGCGGGACAGTCAGACAGGCCAGATCAGATGAACAAGACAACCTTCCACCTTGCGATAGCGACGCTTTGCTGCGCGTTGCTTGCATGCGTGTGCTGGGTTGCAGCCGGACTGGTGTCGGACCGAATGGTACAGCAAGAACTGGCCACATCGATGCGGGTGGAACGTCAAATGGCGGCGTCCATCGTCGATAACACCGCGCAGATCATCGCGAGCGACCTCGCCATGTCCCGCGCCATTCCCGCCACGATCGCCGAGATGGACATGATCCAGCTCGCGCTGGTCCAGCAGCACGGTCTTTCCGCCAGCGCCGCGCCGACGGCGGCCGACCGGCGCGCCAAGTGGCTCGCCGCGCCCGCGCTGGAAAAAGTCGATAACTTCCTGCGCAACGCGCGGGGCTTCACGGGCCTCGACTACATCTGGGTCGTCGATACCGAGGGCTTTTGCGTGGCATCGAGCAACGCCATCGATTCGAACAGCTTTGTCGGCGTCGACATGCGGGCGCGCGGGTATATCCAGAAGGCGCTGCTCGGCGCGTTCAACGAGACCTATGGCGTCGGCCGGACGAACGGCGATCCGGGGATTTTCATCGCCACGCCGATCTACCGGGACGGCTTTCTGGTGGGCGCGGTGATCGCGAAAGTGAGCATCGACCGCTTGCGGCACTGGGTGGCACGCGCCGGGACGTTCGTGACCGACAGCAACGGCGTGGTCGTGATGGCCAATGAAAGCCAGCTCGAAAACCGCGTGCTGCCGGATTCGCCCGTGCTGAAGATGTCGCGCACGGAGCGGCTCGATGCCTACCGGCGCGTAGATTTCCAGACCTTGCGAATCACCAATATAGGCGAGCGCGTGCGGGCGGACGCGCCCTGGCTGTCGCCGACGCTTTCGAGCGGCTTGTTCAGCACCAGCAACGGCACGGCGCCCGCGATTTATGACGAACGCACCGGCCTCAATTCCGGGCTCGCGGCGCATATTGTGCATCCGCTGCCGAACTGGTCCGAGATCTTGCGCAACCAGCGGCGCGACCAGTTGCTCGTGTTCCTGACGGCGCTCGGCGTGGTCGGCCTGGCCGTGGTGATTACGGTGTCGTATCTGCGCGAGCGCCGCCTGCATCGGGCGACGCGGCATCTCGCGAACCAGTTGCAGTCGGCCAATACGCTGCTTTCGGCCGAAGCGCGGCATGATGCGCTGACCGGCGCTTTGTCGCGGCGATATTTCCTCGATACCCTGCGCCGCGAAGTAGAGCTCGCATCTTCCTCGGGCACGCCGCTGTCCGTCGCCATTGCCGACCTGGACTACTTCAAGCAGGTCAACGACCGCTTCGGCCACGCGACCGGGGACCGCGCGCTCGAGCATTTCGTGCGGATGTGCGAGGAACAGTTGCGCGCGAGCGATGGCGTTGGCCGGCTTGGTGGCGAGGAGTTCGGCCTGCTGCTGCCGCAAACGTCTCTCGCCGATGCCCACGCGGTGCTCGAACGCCTGCGCAAGCGCTTCAACCAGGAGCATTGCGCGCATTTGCCCGATGACACCGCGTTGAGTGTAAGCATCGGCATCACCGCCCTGTGCGACGGCGACACCGCCGAAAATCTGCTCAAGCGCGCCGACCTTGCGCTCTACGCGGCCAAATCGGGCGGCCGCGACCGCAGCGAAGTGCATCCCGCCGACACCATCCCGCCCATGCCGCGTCATCCCGAGACAGCCTGAACGCACGGACCGGCCAAAAGGTCTAGTGGGGCAAGCGGCGTGACAGCAGGTATTATCGACATTCGAAGTCGAATATCTGCCGTTTTCAGGAGGGGTGAATGAAGGGAAATCTGGTCATTGTCTGCCGCGATCAGGACGCTGAAGCATTCGATCACTTGCTGGCCGAGTATGGCGCGTTCCAGACGCGGCTCTCGTCCACCACCTGGTACTTGAGGCTCGATGTCGCGCCTGAAGTCATTCAGGAGGAGATCCTCGGACGGCTGGGGAAATACACCACGCATTATATTTTCGAGGCCGCCACGGTGACCTACAACACCGTCGACAGCGAAGCGGCTTCCGCCCTCAATACGCTGTTCGACTGAGCGTTTCGGGCGAGGGCGCCTTGGCGCGCCCTGCCTCGCGGGCGAATCAGGCGAGCATCAGGCGTGTTTCAGCACGCCGTCGATATGCAGTTGATCCGCCGCTTTTGCGACGACATCGAACGGGAAAGTCATTGCGATCTCCAGTCCGCCTTCTTCCCGGTTGCGGATGTCGCACTCTCCGCCTGCCCGCCGCACCAGCCGATCCACAATGGCGAGCCCCAACCCGCTATGGCCGCTGCCGCCGCGCGCCGGATCAAGCCGCACAAACGGCCGGCTGGCCTTCACGAGATCCTGCGCGGCGATGCCGCCACCACTGTCGCTGACACGCAAAACCCAGCCGTTCGACCCACGCAGGGTTTCGATCACGATAGGCGGCGCGCCATAGGCGTGAGCGTTATCGAGAAGATTCGACAGCAAGCGGTCGAGCGTCGCCGCTGGCAAGGCGAAGCCACGTCCGGCCGTGAGCCGCGTCCGGATTGACTGCGCGCCCGGCGCGACCGCCCTGTAGCTGCGCGCGATCCGCTCGCATTGCTGATCGACTTCCACCGGTTCGCTGCGATCCGTGCCGTCGTGCGCAAACACCAGGAATTGATCGACGATATGCGCCATGGAGTCCACGTCTCGCACTACGCCATCACGCAGCTTCGCCTCTTCCATCATTTCGGCACGCAACCGTAACCGCGCAAGCGGCGTCTTGAGATCGTGCGCCACGCCCGCGAGCATGACCGCGCGGTCGCTTTCCGCCTGCGCGACTTCGCGCACCATCTGGTTGAAACCGTGCGTCAGTTGCCGCAATTCCCGCGGGCCGCGCTCCGGGACGGGCGGCGTGGGCTCGCCGCGGCCGAACCGCCCCACGGCTTGCGCCAGCGAACGCAACGGCGTCTGGAGCTGCCACGCGGCAAGGAGCGCCGCCATGACGGCGGTCGAAAAGATGATGGCAAGCCACAGCAGCATGCGGTCGCGCGAACGCGGCGGACGCAGCGGCTGGACCGGCACGACGATCCAGTTCGCGTCGCGTGCACCGCGCACCCACAGGCTCGGGGGACCACCGGGCTCGCCGACGCGGACGTCGGTGCCATCGGGCAGGCGGTCCCGCAAGTCTTCGATAAACCGCGCAAACGGCGGCGGTACGCGATCGGTATCGGCGTCGGCAATGGGACGCGGGACTTCGGGACTGGTCGGGGCGACCACGTGCACGCTGGAGGGCAACGGCTGATCCGGCGAATTCGCGATGTGCTGGCGCACGGCGTCGACCAGGAACGTGGCCTCTTCTACTGCGTAGCGGGTTTGGGTCTGGTCGCGCTCGACCCGGATGACGGCGAACCAGGCGACGTGCGACAACACCAGCACGCCGATGACCAGCACCACCAGCCGGCCAAACAGCGAATCAATGGGCCGACGCATTTTGCTCGCCGTCGGGCACGAACACGTAACCGCGCCCGCGCACCGTCTGGATGAAGCGCGGCGTGGACGGATCGGTTTCCAGAATCCGGCGCAGACGCCACACCTGGACGTCGATACCCCGGTCGGTGCCGTCGTACTCCGGACCGTGCAGCAGTTCGAGCAGGCGCTCACGCGTCAGCGTACGCATGGGGTGATTGACGAAAATCTTCAGCAGAGCGAATTCGCTGCCCGACAACGTGAGCGGCGTCTCGTCCTGATGCAGCGTGCGCGACTGGAAGTCGAGCCGGAAACGCCCGAACGAAAACGGTTCCCGCTGCTCGGGCGCCGCTGAAGGAATGGTTCGGCGGCGACGCAGGACAGCCTGCACGCGCGCGAGCAATTCCCGCGGATTGAACGGCTTGCCGAGATAATCGTCGGCGCCGAGCTCGAGTCCGACAATGCGGTCCACGTCGTCAGCACGGGCGGTCAGCATGATCACGGGAATGTCGTCGCCCGACGCGCGGAGCTTGCGCAACGCGGTCAGTCCATCCACACCCGGCATCATGAGGTCGAGCACGATCAGATCGGGGCGCTCGCGTTCGAGTCGCCGTTCGAGCGTGCCTGCGTCATGCAGCACCGATACCTCGATGCCCTGCCGGACCAGATAGTCGCGCAAGAGATCGCGCAGTTCGGAGTCGTCGTCGACGACAAGTATTTGAGTAGCCATGCGACGCAGTTTAACGCCAGTCCGGGCCGGCCGATGCCGCAAACCCTCCGTAAACAGTTACCGGGTGTTACCGCGAAAGCGACGCGTAAACCGGCGTAATAACGCAGCGGCGGCTCGTAACACGCGCATCGCGCCGAGTCTCTACGCTGTGTCTTACCGAAGGCGCGACGACTGAGACGACGCTGCCAGACTCGGATCAGCCCCGGTTGATCCCGGCATCTGCCCGGATCAATCCATGGGGCTCCGCAAATCAAAAAGGAGTACGCCATGTTGAAGCAGTCCCGATTCCTCGCCATCACCGCCGCGGCGCTCGCGCTGTCCATAGGTACAGCCAACGTCGCCAGCGCGGCCACGCCGGATGCGCCGCCCCCGGGCGGCCCGGGCATGATGATGACCGAAGGCGGTCCCGGTGGCCCCGGCGGTCATCGCGGGCACGGAATGGAAATGCGCATGAAGAAGGAACTGGACAAGCTGCACGGCCAGTTGAATCTCAACGCGGACCAGGAAAAACTGTGGCAATCCGCGTTGCAAACCATGAAACAAAACCATGAGGCGATGCGCGCAAGCCATCAGCAGATGCGCTCGCAAATGGAATCCATGAAGAACCAGCCCATCCTGGATCTGAACGCAATGTACGCGGCGCATCAGAAGATCGAAGCGCAGAACGCCCAGTTGCGCGACCAGACCAGCGCCGCATGGCTGAACTTCTACAACGCGTTGAATGACCAGCAAAAGACCACGGTCAGCTCGGCATTGAAAGCGCGTTTCGCCAAGATGCATGAGCGCCAGGAAAAGATGCATCAGCGCTGGGAGCAGCGCCGTGGCGCGCCGGGCGCGGGGGCATCGGCGGTACAGCCTTGATGCTTTGATGCATTCGTCTTTCAAGATCGCCGCGCAGTAAAAAGGCCGTGGACTTTTGGGTCCACGGCCTTTCTTCATCTACAAGCCAGGGCGTTGAACCGGCTCAGGCGAGATCGAACAAGATGACTTCAGCGCCGGTTCCCCGGTCGAGCGTCACCTTCGATACATCCTCGATCTTGGCGGCGTCGCCGGCTAAAAGCGCTTCGCCATTCACCGATATCGCTCCCCTCGCCACGTGCACATACACACGACGGCCGGCGGGCACCTCGAATTCGGCGCGCTCGTCGCCATCGAAGAGACCGGCGTAAAGCTCGGCGTTTGCGCCCAGTTTCACCGCGCCGTCCCGTCCTTGCGGCGATGCGATCACCCGCAGGCGGCCACGCTTTTCGGCATCGTCGAAATGCTTTTCTTCGTAGCCCGGCGCATCGCCCGCTGCGTCCGGAATGATCCAGATCTGCAGGAAATGCGCAGGCTCGGTCGCCGAGCCGTTGAATTCGCTATGCCGTACGCCCGTGCCGGCGCTCATGCGCTGGACATCGCCGGGACGAATGGTCGAACCGTTGCCCATGCTGTCCTTGTGCGCAAGACCGCCTTCGAGAACATAGCTGATGATCTCCATGTCCCGGTGCCCATGCGTGCCGAACCCCTGCCCCGCCGCGACGCGGTCTTCGTTGATTACCCGCAGCGCGCCGAAATGCACGTGCTCCGGATCGTCGTAGCCTGCAAAAGAGAAGCTGTGATACGAGTCGAGCCACCCGTGGTTGGCGTGGCCGCGTTCATTGGCGCGTCGGATTTCAAACATTTCGAACTCCCTGTGATGTTGCGATGGAGAGAATGTAAGGGCGCACACGCTCCGCAACAACTGTCTGCGCAGGCACCACACCGTCCTGAAAATGCATGTAATCG
>NZ_CAXTGZ010000061.1:0-18137 GCF_964243625.1 uncultured Caballeronia sp. | reverse complement strand
ACGTGTCGACCGGCGCAACCGGGAAGTAACCGCCCTTCGTGCCCGGACGGTGACCCGTATTGCCGCCTTCGAATTCCATTGACGACGACCACGGCGCTTCTTCCGAACCGATCTTCACGAAGCAGCCCGATTGATCGGCGCTCCAGCGAACCGAGTCGAAAATGAAGAATTCAGGTTCCGGACCGAAGAATGCCGTGTCGCCCAGGCCCGAGCTCTTCAAATACGCTTCTGCGCGCTTCGCGAGCGAACGCGGATCGCGTTCATAGCCCTTGCCATCCGACGGCTCGACCACGTCGCAGGACATCACAAGCGTCGATTCTTCATAGAACGGGTCGATGAAGGCGGTATCGGCATCCGGAATCAGCAGCATGTCCGACGCTTCGATGCCCTTCCAGCCGGCGATAGACGAACCGTCGAAAGCGTGGCCGCTTTCAAATTTGTCTTCGTCGAATGCCGAGACCGGCACCGAAACGTGTTGCTCTTTACCGCGCGTGTCGGTGAAACGGAAGTCGACAAACTTGACGTCCTCGTCCTTGACGAGTTGCATGACGTCGGCCACGGATTTGCTCATTACCTATCTCCTGATTAACAAAATCGACGAACATTTATTCGCCGCCTAACCGATTCGAAACCATCGGCATAGTCAAAAGCAGCTTCCATGCCAACTGCACCATTATTGCGCTAAGCAGTTGAAGCTGCGCGCTTTTTCGGGGAAGCCGCACACACTTTAAAACTTCGCATCTACTGCAGCAAACCCCAAATGCACTTTTTTAGTGCATAGAGGCCAGCAACTCATAACGTTAGCACTGATTCAGGGCGATTCACACTCTGCGCACCTTTTTGATGCGCGTCCATAGTCTTACGTTGCGCGCTTTGATACCACGATCCGCACGCTAGAATGCCTCATTAAAATGTCCGATTGGAGACCTTCGTTCATGAGCACGCTCGAACAGTTGTATTCCCAGGGTATCGGCCGCGCTGCTGAGAATCAGCTTTCCTACGCCGGCGCTGTTCTTCCGGCAGAAGCCTTTGAGCTTCTGCAACTCGATCCTTCTGTGCGCCTTGTCGACGTCCGCACGCGCGCTGAACTGGATTGGGTCGGTCGTCCTGCCATCGATACTGCGCAGTACACGCACATCGAATGGATCCAATACCCGGGGTCCGTTCCAAACACGGCCTTCATCGAGCAATTACGCGAGGTCGCCGCGCCCGATACACCGATCCTGTTTCTCTGCCGCAGCGCTGCACGCTCAAAGCTTGCGGCCGTAGCGGCAGAAAAGGCAGGCTTCACAAACGCCTTCGACCTGCTCGAAGGCTTTGAAGGCGACAAGGACGCCCAAGGTCACCGCAAGACCATTACGGGATGGTGCTTTCGCGGCCTGCCCTGGCTCGGCGCATAAATCGTTGAGCCAGCGCCGGCTCAGTCTTAGTGGCCCGCGCCCGGCTCGACTTCGACTATCTCGCCGCCTAGCGCAGTCACGCCCTCGCGCAGCCGTTCGAACGCCGCATTGGCCGCCTCCGGCTCACCCTTCACGCCGAGATCGATATGGGCGCGCCCGAACACTTCACCGCGCGAGGCATCCCCGACGCTCGGCAAGCTGAAAACGCGCACGCCCGCAAAATCGTGTTCAATGGATTCCATGAGCGGCGTAATCCGCGATTCAGGCAAGCCAAATACGAACAGCGACCGCTCGACATATGGCGTCGCGTGATGCAAATCGGTGTATTTGGTATCGAGCACCCATTCGATCATCGGCCACGCCATGACCGGAAATCCCGGCACGAAATGAACGTCGCCGACCGAAAATCCGGGAATGCGGTTGTAGCTGTTGGGAATGATGCTCGCTCCCATCGGAAACGTTCCCATGTTCAACCGGTGCAGGTTGTCTGGTGCGTTCAGGTCGGCGGGTTTGTCGCCCGCCGTTTCGCGGATGCGCGCGCGAATCAGCTCGGCCGCTTCCGGATGCAGTTCAAGCGGCACGCCCAGTGCCGCCGCCGCGCACTGGCGCGTGTGATCGTCGGGCGTGGCGCCGATACCCCCGGTCGAGAACACAACGTCGCCCGATGCAAACGCCCGCTTGAGCGTGGCTGTAATCCGCTCACGGTCATCGCCTATATATTCGGCCCAATCCAGCGCCAGACCGCGCGCCGACAAAAATTCGATAACTTTTGGCAGATGCTTGTCGGACCTTCGGCCGGACAGGATTTCGTCACCAATGATGATCACGCCAAAGCCCATGAATGCTCCCTGATCTTAGTAATTAGCCGGAGTGTGCAACTCGGCAGCCGCGCCATGATCACTCAGCGCAGGCGCTGTAGCGGTTTCGATGCGCAAGCGCTCGAGCGCATGCAAGCAATAATGTGCAAACCAGAGCGCCGAAAAAACCAGAATAAATGCGTAAATCCAGATGGTCGCCGCGGCGACGATCGGGAACAACGGCAGCAGCCATACTGACCACGCCCACAACATCGTCGGCAGAGACCCCAGCAAACCGCTGACCACACCAATACCAAACAGCGGCCAACGCGAGCGCCGCACGATCGTGCGCCGCTCGTCTGCGCTGGCGTGCATCGCGAGCGCGTCATAAGTCATCACCCGGTACGTCAGCCAACCCCACAGCACGGGCGGAATGATCGCGAAAAATGGCGGAATCAGCCATAGCGGCAGCGTGACGACCAACAGCACGAGGCACACGACGGTAGTGACGACCGAATGCCCGAGACTGCCGTACCACGATCCGCCCCGCCGCATATCAAGCGATGCGTACTGGCGCCGTGTCAGCAGCTTGATCACCGACGGCATCGAAAGCGTCGCGATGAGCAGCAGAATGGTCACCACGATCAACGGGATTGCCATGATCACGATGAAAAACGGCGCGATCACGACATGCAGCGATGAGAATCCGACAGAATCGAAGAGCCGGTACATAGCCGATGTAAATGCCCAGCTGTCGAGCCAGTTGCGCGCAGCGCCTGTCAGCGTTTGCCAGAAAAACCACAAGACAGCGCCCCATGCGACCGTCGCCACGGCGAAGGGCATGAACGTCAGCCAGAGCATCCTCGGATGAAACGCGTTCGCGAGAGCACGCACGAACGAACGCAGCAAGTCATTCATGCGGAGATCGTTTGAGAGAGGAAAAGAAGCTAGGATAAACCAGAGCGCGCATTGCGCGCTGCTCGTCCGGATGGCTAACGCCGGCGTTGCAGAAAACATCGCCGGTTGCAGGCCGACAACACAAATTCAAGCTGCGCGAGAGCGAACTGCCTGCGTCGTGCACCGGTCAGTCCCAAAGAGAGCATCGCCGTGTCAGACTGCAAAAAATTGCGAAAACAGCAAAAAGCTCTCTAGAGAACGGCCCGCTAAACCGCTGTGGCGTCAGAGTCGGACCCGGGCGCGCGCATTGCCCGGTGGGATGCGATGCGTTCTCCGATCCGTTTGAACGCTAGCCAGTGCTGCGCAATAAAACCGTCCCCGTAATCGCGTCCCGGTGCGTCCGGACTGGCCAGTTGATCCCGGATACCGGTCGGCTCGAGCTCGCGATTCCACGACACGCTCCTGAACATCATGTCCCACCACGGCAGCAGTACGCCGAAGTTGCATCCGTACGCCGTACCTTCGTGGCCATATCCGATCGCGTGATGCCGTCTGTGAAACGAAGGGCTGACCAGCAGACGTTCGCCCAACCAGCCGAAATACACGCGGATATTGGCGTGCTGAATACTTTGCATGAGGTTGGTGATCGCGACGAGCACGACGAATTGCGAAGGCGGCACGCCAATCACCAGCGCGATGGCAGCAAAGAAACCCGCTTGCATGATGTCGTCGAGCAAATGGTTCCGGTCGTCGGTCCAAAGCGACATTTTTTGCTGGCTGTGATGAACCGCGTGCAGCTCCCACCAGATACCGATTCGATGTTCCATCCGGTGATACCAATAGCCGGCAAAATCAAGCACAACCAGATAGATTGCGAATGCAACGATGGGTTCAGAGGTGACACCCGGCCAAAGATTGTCGAGCTGGAGGTTCGCTATATTGTGAATCCGCAGCCAGCTTTGAAAACTGTCGAAGAACGGCTGGAAGGTAAAGAAAAAGAACAGATTCAGAATGCCAAGCTTGACGATCCACGTATAGAGCGCGTCTACGCGCACGCCTTTCCTGTTTTCCCATTTCTCCGCCGGACGGAGCGCCTCCAGCGGTCTGAGGATCGCGTACATGACAAGCACTTCGAACACACCCACGATCACCCAATAGAGCGCGTCGTACGTGTCTTCGTCATAGCCCATCAAGCCGACCTTGAACAGGAGCGGCTGCACGACATCGATGTACAGGGATGTCTGAATTGTCGAGACAACCGTGTCCAGCATGGAAATGATGGATTGAAACATGAAACTCCGTAACCGTTACCAGGCGCTGCCGGCAAAGCATCGCCCTTCAACCTCAACGTGACTCGCGACCCGGCCCCTCGCCTCAGCCGCCGTTCGGGCCAAACACCGGCGCCCGGTCGTAAAAATAGATGCCATGCGGCGAACGGCCCACAGCGATTGTCTGTATGAGCTTGCGATTTGTCAGATCAATGATTCCGACTTTCTTCGCGAACCGGAACGTTACCCAAAGATAGCGTTTGTCAGCGGAAAGTTCCATATCGTCCGGACCGGGAAGCAGACCGGTGATGTCGCCGACATTCGTGAGCGAATCTTGGTCAATGACACTGATTGTGCTCGCGACGCGATTTGACACCACGACATGCTTGCCGTCCGCCAGCGAGCGGAAGTTATGCGCGCCGTTCCCGGTCTTGATTGTCTTGACGATCTTCTGGTTACGCCAATCCACCACGGCGACATAATCCGCGCCTGTCATGCCAACCAGCATGTACTTGTCGTTCGGCGTCATCCAGAGACCGGCGGGCACCGGCCCCACCTTCATCTTCCATTTCACGGTCTGCGTTGCCAGATCAATAGCTGCGATCTCGCCGGATACCTGTAGCGAAATGAACGCAGTCTTGCTGTCGTTCGTGAACGCGATATGGCTCGGCATGACCGCGAGCGGGATGCGCTTTGCGATCGAAATATTCTTGCCGTCATAGCGGTAGATGTCCAGCCGGTCGAGCCGCAAGCCGGTTGACACAAACCACTTGTTGTCCGGCGAAAAACCGACCTGATACGGGTCCTCGATATTTTCGACCCAGCGCTGAGGCTTGCCTGTTTTCGGGTCCACGAACATCAGGTTGTTCGACACCGAGTTCGCCACGATCAGCGACGAATTGTCCGGTGTTGCCATCAAATGATGCGGCTCCTTGCCGGTCGGAATCGTGGCCACGACCTGGCGAGTCGCTTCGTCGATGAGACTGAGCGTGGCTTCGCCTGAATTCAGCACGATCACGTTGTTGGCGTAGGCCGGCGCGTGGACGGAAAACGCCGAGAGCAATGCCGCAGTGGCCGCAGTCGCGCGGGAGAAACGAGTACGAAGGCGAGTACAAAGAAAATTGCGCATGAAAACTCAAGTCAGAAATCAGTCGACATTGTAGAACGTTTGCGCTTTTGAGAGGTTGAGCGGACGCAGGTTTTCCACGTTTTGTTGGCAATACCGCGCAAACGCCGGCGCGGTCACGTGCAAAGTTCGATGCCGCAAAAAACATCACCAGTCCACCGGCTCGACAACTGCCCCGAAGAGAAGCAGCCAAGCAACAGTGGAAAACGACGACGAAAATCTACCAGACATCACAAATTTTCACGATTAAATCACTTAGTTTGCAATGCGAACCATTTATCCGGCTCGCCCACTCAAATTAAGAAAGATCGTGTATATCGCCGGCGTTACAACGCGGATGATCCCGAGCTTCTGAGTCCGAAGCGCAGCATGCAGGAAGCTTGTCCAACGCCCAAGCGGGCCAGAATTTGCGAGGCGGGAGATCCTCGTTACCAGGAACGGTCACGTCCAACTCCGACCATCATCCGGACCCAGCGCGACCTGTTCCATCGATCAACCGACAAGTATTTGTCAAATTGTTAGACATCCTTCTTTCATGAATAGAATTTTCAAAGCAGTCTGGAACGAATCTTCCGGTACCTGGGTGGCAGCATCCGAGACTTCCAAATCGCATTCCAAGCGCTCCTCTTCTGCAGGCAAGCTCGCGATCGTGCATGCGGTAATGGTCGGGGGCTTCCTCGTCGGGAGCTCGGCTCAGGCGCAAGCAGTTGACGACTGGGCGGGCGTCGGCTCCGGAAGCGACTCCACTCGCGTTGGGCCTACTGCCAGCGCCAATGGCGAACGTTCAACCGCTGTTGGCTTTGCCGCTGAAGCGGATGGCACGAGATCGAGTGCATTTGGAAATCGAGCAAGATCCACGGGAAGCGGGTCCACCGCAGTCGGTTTTGACGCGCAGTCAGCCGGCAATGGTTCCGTAGCAATCGGAAACTCGTCGGCAGCACAGGGCCTGGCGACAGTGGCCGTCGGCAACTACTCATTCGCGCTTGGCGACAGCAGCGTGGCCCTGGGTGACGGCGCGACCGCTTCCGCAGATCAGGCCGTCGCCTTGGGAGCCCTTTCCAGTGCAACTTCCGCAGGCACCACGGCCATCGGTGCAAACTCTACCGCAAGCGGCGTCAACTCTGCCGCTCTCGGAAACAGCGCAACGGCTGAGGGAGCTTATGCTACAGCCGTTGGCAACAACGCCTCAGCAGTGGGCTCCGATTCGTTCGCAGCAGGAAACTATGCCGCGGCGAATGGCGTCAATGCCATCGCAGTCGGTTCAGATACCGTCGCGGCTGACAACGCCGTCGCTATGGGTTCGGCCGCTGTGGCGAGGACCGACTCCGTCGCGGTCGGCGCGAACGCTACATCAATGGGCGAGAGCGCAGTCGCCCTAGGCAACAGCGCTCAGGCGTCAGGTGCAAACGCCACTGCGACTGGCGCAGATGCCGTCGCCAGCGGCGCCAACGCTGCAGCATACGGAAGCGGCGCCGCGGCGACGGGCGACAATTCGGCTGCAATCGGCAATGCGGCTTTGGCGCAAGGATCCGGCTCGCTGGCCGCAGGAAACTACGCAACCGCAAACGGCGTGAATGCCATTGCGGTCGGTACGAACTCGGGCGCCGCCGACAACGGCGTGGCAGTGGGTTCGAACACTATTGCGACAGCCAACTCTGTCGCGATGGGCGCAAACGCCGTTGCCACGGCCGAAACGTCAGTCGCCGTCGGCAACAACGCCCAGGCGTCGGGCATCAACTCCACTGCGACCGGCGCAAATGCCGCTGCCGGCGGCGCCGGCGCTGCCGCGTACGGAAGCAACGCCGCAGCGACGGGCGACAACTCAGCCGCAATTGGCAATGCGGCTTTGGCGCAAGGCGCCAATTCGGTGGCCGCGGGAACTTACGCAACTGCAAACGGGGTGAATGCCATCGCAGTCGGTGCAAACTCGGGCGCCGGCGATAACGCGGTTGCAGTGGGTTCTGCTGCCGCCGCAAGGGCTAAATCGGTGGCTATCGGCACAAACGCGTCGGCGACCGCGGATAACAGCGTCGCGCTCGGCGCCGGATCGTCGGCCGCCATCGGCGCTCAAAGCGGCTATGCGGCTTTCGGCTTGTCGGCACCGCAAACATCGACCGGCGAAGTCAACGTCGGCGGCCGCACGATCAGCGGCGTTTCAGCCGGCGCGCTGGATACGGACGCGGTCAACGTCGCACAGTTGAAGGCGGTCAGTGACCAGGCAACAGCAGCGGCTGCAACGGCAACTACTACTGCCGACGGCGCAGTCAAATACGACCGCAATACGGACGGCTCGGTCAACCATGACAGCGTGACGCTCGAAGGCACAAGCGGCACCGTGCTCCACAACGTCGCAGCCGGCGTGGATACGACCGACGCAGTGAACGTAGGACAGCTCAACGATGCAATCGGTCAGGTTAACGCATCGGTTGGCGATGCAGTCAACAATGCGGTTGCGAGCGCGGTAAGCAATGCGGTCATCGACGCGAAGGACCCCTTGTTCAGCGCTGACGGTGATCGCAGCGTGGACGCGGCATCGGCAACCGGCACGCTTGCGGTTGCAGTAGGCGCGAAGGCAGTCGCAACGGGCGCTGGATCAGTCGCCATGGGCAATGGCGCTCAGGCTACAGCTGACAACGCAATGGCATTGGGTCAAAACGCACTCGCGAGCGGCACGGGTTCGGTTGCCGTGGGTAACGGCGCCCAGGCAACTGCGGCCAATTCAGTCGCCCTCGGACAGAGCTCTGTCGCGGATCGTGCGAATACCGTGTCGGTCGGTGCGGCCGGCAGCGAACGCCAGATCACGAACGTCGCGGCAGGCACGCAAGGCACTGATGCTGTCAACGTCAACCAGTTGAACCAGAGCGCAGGCAGCACGCTCAAGTCAGCCAACGACTACACCGACTCGAAGACGGAAGGCACGCGTCGCGACGCGTATGCGGGTACGGCGTCGGCCTTGGCAGTCGCGGGTTTGCCGCAAGCAGTACTGCCGGGCCGCGGCATGGTGGCAATTGGCGGCGGCACGTATGGCGGTCAATCCGCAGTCGCGGTCGGCGTATCGCAGCTCTCCGAGAACGGCATCTGGGCGTACAAGGTCAGCGGCACCACGAGCACGCGGGGCCAGTTTGGCGTCTCGGTTGGCGCGGGAATGCACTGGTAAGCCACAGCAGTCAATAAGAGGAAGTGTCGCGGGCATGCAAAACGCCCGCGACATCGAGTTAATGAAAACAACGGATCCGATCAAGAGATGAACTTCACCCTCCGCAATGCAGCGCGTGCACTTCCATTCGCAGCTGCGCTAGTCACAGCCCTTCTCATGTCTGCGTGCGGCACTGGCACTGGCAGTCGTCTTGCCAGCAACGGCGGTCAAGACCAGTTGGTATTTCCGGCTCCGGAATCAGCGTCGAATGTCGGCGGCAGCTATCCGCTTACCGAAACTTTGCGCAAGCTCAAGCCCGGCATGACGAAAAACCAGGTTGCCGGCCTTCTCGGTCGTCCGCAGTTCAACGAAGGGTTCTTCGGCGTTCGTGAGTGGGACTA
Source organism: uncultured Caballeronia sp. (assembly GCF_964243625.1). NCBI lineage: Bacteria > Pseudomonadati > Pseudomonadota > Betaproteobacteria > Burkholderiales > Burkholderiaceae > Caballeronia > uncultured Caballeronia sp. The sequence goes on along the minus strand of NZ_CAXTGZ010000061.1, from coordinate 9,112 downwards.
CGTGCTGAACGTCACGAACGACGCCGGCGCACCGCAAATGGTCTGTCAGCTCAAGGCCGTGTTCACCTCGCGCGACGAAGCTCGTAATTTCTATCGGAAATGCGGAGATAACGTGGAAACGCTCACCGGCGGCAAATGGCAAAAGTACGTGTTCACGCCCGTCAGCACAGAAGCCAGCGGGCCGGTAAGCGCCGAAGCCAATGTCTTGACGGCAGCACCGCTTAGTCTTGAAGTCGAAACGCCGGGCGATACGACGAAGTAATTTCGTGAAATCTGCAAAACGCGAGACTTGGCTGTCCGTCAGGTCTCGCGTTTTTTTACCGGCTACCGTTGCATTGATTCCCACACCTTGTACAAGCGCTTGACCGATATCGGCATCGGCGTGCGCAGTTCCTGCGCGAACAGCGACACGCGCAATTCCTCCAGCAACCACCTGTACTCGCCCAATCGCGCATCGGCTACTCCGCCGCGTTGCGCAATAGCCCGCTGATAGTTTTGCAACAGCGGCGCAATCTCTGCCGACAATCGCGCGTCCCGCACCGCGTCCGCTTTCAATTTGTCTATACGGAACGCCATTGCGTTCAGGTATCGCGGGAAATGGGATAACTGCGTGTAAGGCGTATCGATAATGAAGCGCTTGCCAATCAGCGCGTTCAGTTGCGCAACCATATCCGCGTACGGCGCGCCAAACGATTTTGCCTGCGTCAGTTTTTTCGTCACCATTGCGTAGTCCGCAAGGATCTGGCCGGCGAGCCGTGCGATTTCCTGGGCCAGCAACGTCAAACGGCTTTTCCCTTGATCACGCCTTGCGTAGAAATCCACGTCGTTATCAGGAAGCGGATCTTGCAGACACGCACGATCCAATGCCGTTTCGATGATCTGGCTCGCGAGTTCTTCCTGTGAACCTAGCGCCATGTACTGCAACGACATCTCGCGCAAACCGCCAAGATTGCGTTCGAGATAACGGATCGGCTCGCGCAACTGCAACGCGAACAAGCGCCGCAAACCCGCCCGATGAATCCGCGCCGCCTCCTCTGGCGAATCGAACACCTCAACGTCGCAATGTGTTCCCCGATCGACCAAAGCGGGGTAACCGAACAGCGTCTGCCCGCGCCGTCGAATTTCGAGCAGTTCAGGCAGCCTTCCGAAGTCCCAAGTGGTGAGGTTTTCGTATAACGCGGTGCCTGAACTTCCACCTGAAGATTCCGACGCCGCCGCACTTCGCGTGACAGGCGCGGCCGCGTCGCTGCCAATGTCCAGCGTCGCACCCGCCGCGAGCTTCTGGAAATGCTGCTGCGCCTGGCCGCCGAGTTCCGAGCGTAATTGCGCGAGGTTACGACCCATCGCGAGTTGCCGCCCGTGTTCGTCGATGACCTTGAAGTTCATGAACAGATGCGCCGGCAACGATTCGAGCTTGAAGTCCGACGGTTTCATTGCGATTTGCGTCTGCTCGCGGATATCGGCGATCAGCGCTTCAAGCAACCCGCCCGCGCCGAACGTCTTGCCGCTGTGGCGCTCGACCACGCCCGCCGAAAACTCGGGCAACGGTACGAGATGGCGCCGAAGTTTTTGCGGCAACGACTTCAGCAGCAACTGCACTTTCTCCTTAAGCATGCCGCGCACGAGCCATTCTGAACGGCGGGCGTCGACCTGATTCAGGCCGAACAACGGGACGGTCAGCGTCACGCCATCGCGCGGAGATCCGGGCTCGAAGTGGTACGTCAGCGTCATTTCAATGCCGGCCATCGTCATCCGCTTGGGGAACAGGTCGGTCGTGATGCCGGCGGCTTCGTGGCGCATCAGGTCGTCGCGCGAGAGGAACAGCAGGCGCGACGTCCCTTCTTTTTTCTCTTCGTCCCGATACCAGCGCTCAAACGCCGCGCCCGAATAAATGCCCTTGGGAATCAGCGAATCGTAGAAACCAAAGATCAGTTCGTCATCGACAAGCACGTCCTGCCGACGCGATTTGTGCTCCAGTTGTTCAATATCCGCGAGCAACTTGCGGTTGTGCGCAAAAAACGGCAGCCGGGTTTCAAACTCGCCGTCGACCAGCGCGCCGCGAATGAACAATTCGCGTGCGCGTTCCGGATCTTGCTTGCCGAAACTCACGCGACGACGCGCATAGACCATGAGCCCATGCAAGGTCGCGCGCTCATAAGCACTGACTTGCGCGGGCTTCTTTTCCCAGTGCGGTTCGGAAATCGACTTGCGCAACAAATGCGCGCCAACTTGTTCGAGCCACTCGGGCTCGATCTTCGCGATGCATCGAGCATATAGCCGGCTCGTCTCGACGAGTTCGCCCGCCACGACCCAGCGCCCCGCTTTCTTCAACAACGCCGAGCCCGGCCACAAGTAAAACTTGATGCCGCGAGCGCCGAGGAAATAGGGCTCGTCATCGGCTTTCAGGCCGACGTTCCCGAGCAAACCCGTCAGCAATGCAAGGTGAATCTGCTCGAAGGTGGCTTCCGATTCATTGAGCCGCCAGCCATGTTCCCGCACGACAGTCAGCAATTGCGAATGCACGTCCCGCCATTCACGCAAACGCACGTGATTCAGGAAGTTCGCGCGGCAGGCATCGGTGAGTTGCTTGTTCGATTTCTTGTGCGTGATCGCGTCCTCGAACCACGCCCAGATTTTGGTCCATTGAAGGAATTCGGAGCGTTCATCGGCGAACTTCTTGTGCGCCAGATCGGCTTGCTCCTGCGCTTCGATCGGACGGTCGCGCGGGTCCTGAACGGACAGCGCGCTCGCGATGATCAGCACTTCGCGCAATGACTGATGGTCCCGCGCGGCCAGGATCATCCGGCCGACACGCGGATCGAGCGGCAAACGCGCGAGTTCACGGCCAAGCGGCGTGAGCGTGTTGTCGTCATCGACGGCGCCAAGTTCGTTCAGCAACTGATAACCATCGGCAATCGCGCGGCCCGGCGGCGGCTCGAGAAACGGAAACGTTTCGATGGCCGTCAGATGCAGCGACTTCATCCGCAGGATCACCGACGCGAGCGACGAACGCAGGATTTCCGGATCGGTGAACCGCGTACGCAGCGCGTAATCATCCTCTTCGTAGAGACGGATGCAGACGCCGTCGGCCACGCGGCCGCAGCGGCCCGCGCGCTGATTTGCCGAGCTTTGCGAAATCGGTTCGATCTGCAACTGCTCTACTTTGTTTCTGTACGAGTAGCGTTTGATGCGCGCCAGGCCGGTATCGACAACATAACGAATGCCCGGCACGGTCAGCGACGTTTCCGCAACGTTCGTGGAAAGCACGATGCGCCGCGCGTTCGATGACTTGAACACACGCTCCTGCTCCGCCGCAGAAAGCCGCGCGAACAGCGGCAGGATTTCCGTATGCGGCGGATGGTGCTTGCGCAGCGCCTCGGCGGCCTCGCGGATTTCTCGCTCGCCGGGCAGGAATACGAGGACGTCGCCGGGACCTTCGCGGCAGAGTTCGTCGACGGCGTCCACGATGGCTTCCATCAGGTCGCGATCGTTTTCGCGCTGGTTTTTCGGGCGATCTTTCTGAGGCGCGGCTGCGCTCGGGCTGTTTGTCCCCTGCGCCGACTTCACCGCAGCGCTCGTCTCCTCGACCGGCCGATACCGCACTTCAACCGGATACAGGCGCCCGCTCACCTCGATCACCGGCGCGGGTTTTTCTTCGCTGCCGAAGTGCCGGGCGAAGCGATCGGCATCGATGGTCGCCGACGTCACGATCACCTTCAGATCAGGCCGCCGCGGCAGGATTTCCCGCAGATAGCCGAGCAGGAAATCGATGTTCAGGCTGCGCTCGTGCGCTTCGTCGATGATGATCGTGTCGTACGCGGCGAGCAGCGGATCGGTCTGCGTTTCGGCAAGCAAGATGCCGTCCGTCATCAGTTTCACTGATGCGCCGGGGAACAGGTTGTCCGTGAAGCGGACCTTGTACCCTACGACCTCGCCGAACGGCGTGCCGAGTTCTTCGGCAATCCGGCGTCCCGTCGCCGATGCCGCGATCCGCCGCGGCTGCGTGTGTCCGATAAGACCCGATCCGCCTGCACCGAGGCCACGGCCGAGCGCCAGACAGATTTTCGGGAGCTGGGTGGTTTTGCCGGAGCCGGTTTCGCCGCTGACGATAACCACCTGATTCGACTGGATCGCTGCAGCGATCTCATCGCGCCGGGCGGAAACTGGCAGCGTCTCGGGAAAATGAATCGGCGGAATCGGGTTCGGTGCGATCACCCGGGCCGGGCGCGCGGCGTGACGCGCCGGATCGCGCTCGGCGCGCGTGCGGCGCGGGACGTCATCGGGCTTGCGCGGTTGTTTGTCGTCCGGTTTGACACGGTCGCGTACGCTGTCTGGCGCCGAGTGTGGCTGCGGCGCGGCATCACGCCGACCGCCGTTGCGTGTCGCTTCGCGCTCCAAATCGGGCTTTGCCAACGCTTCCGCGGGCGCGCGCGGCGCATTGGCGCGAGGCGCATCGGCGCGCGGCTCGGGTGCGCGAGGCGCAGGTCCCGGCTTAGGACGCCTCTCCTGCGGCGCCGCCGACTTTTCGACGGCGGCGGCTTTTGGAGACTTTTGCGCACGCTCGACGGAAGACGGCTGTGCGCCAATGGTCATGGAAACACCGGCGACTTTGTGAGTCTTATGTTCGGGACGACGCGCAACTTGCTTGTCCGATGGCACTGCCTTCGCAGTTGGCGGAGCGGGAGGTGCGGGAGGCGCAGTAAAAGGAGGCAGCACCGCTTTTTTTACTGCTTGTTCTTTAGGCTGTGTCTTCACGTCGCGGGCGGTGACGGCAACATCATCAGGCGCGGCCGTTTTATCGGACGATCCGACCAATGAGGCCAGCACGGCCAAACCGCCCCGAGTCTCCTTGCGCTGCGCGGACGAAGCGGAAGAATCCGGGGCAACGCCAGGCGAATTCGCGGCACCCTTGGCAACATTTTTTTTCGGAGCGGGTTGAGTAGCCTTCCGTCCCGAATCCGACCCCGCGCCAGGACCGCTCGGCGCACCCCCTGATCCACCCGCAAACCGCCGCGCAGCCGCTTCCTTCTTGCGGTTCACGCCTTCATCGGCGGAATCATCCGGGTCGTTTTCGCCATCGCTTTCGCGCGCCGCGGCGTCGCGCAGCAGGGCTTCACGCAGCTTTTTCAACTGCTCCTGGGGGTCAAGCTTGTCCGCATCGGCGGGACGTTTAAAAGCATTCGGCATAGTGCAGCATTATAATCCCGGCATGAATACTCAGACCGACCTCCCCGCCGCGCAGCCGCCGGTTTCCGCCGAGCCAGAAGCGCCTGATCAACACGCCCAGTTTGTCGACTGGATGCGTTCCGTCGCCCCTTATATCCACGCGTTCCGAAACAAGACCTTCGTGGTCGCGTTCGGCGGCGAGCTGGTGCAGGAAGGCAGGCTGAACGCACTCGTCCAGGACGTCGGGTTGTTGCACGCCATGGGTATTCACGTCGTGCTCGTGCACGGATCGCGACCCCAGGTAGAAGAGCAGTTGAACCTGCACGGCGTGGAGTCGGAGTTTTCGCACGGCTTGCGCATCACCGACGCCCGCGCGCTCGAATCCGCGAAGGAAGCCGCTGGCGAAGTGCGCCTGGACATTGAAGCGGCGATCAGCCAGGGTTTGCCCAACACGCCGATGGCGCACGCGCACATCAGCGTGGTATCGGGCAATTTCGTGACGGCGCGGCCGGTCGGCATTCTGGACGGCGTCGATTTCCAGCACACCGGCGTGGTCCGCAAGATCGACGGCGATTCGATTCGCCACTCGCTCACCAGCAACAAGCTGGTCCTGCTCTCCCCGCTCGGATTCTCGCCAACGGGCGAAGCGTTCAATCTATCGATGGAAGATGTCGCTTCGGCAGCGGCGATCGCGTTGCGTGCCGACAAGATCATTTTCCTGACCGAAACACCGGGCCTCGTCGATGAAAACGGCGAACTCGTGCGCGAAATGTCGCTCGATGACGCTTATCGTTTGCACGAAAGCGGCGAACTGCAGGGCGACGCGGCGTTTTACCTCAAGCACACCATTCGGGCGTGCCGCGGCGGCGTGGCGCGCGCGCACATCATCCCTTACGCGCTCGACGGCAGCGTCCTGCTGGAATTGTTCCTGCACGACGGCGTCGGCACCATGATCTCGTACGAGAATCTGGAAAGCCTGCGGGAAGCCACGCCGGATGACGTCGGCGGGATCCTCACGCTGATCGAGCCGCTGGAAATGGACGGCACGCTGGTGCGGCGTGGCCGGCACCAGATTGAACGCGATATCGATCATTTTTCGGTGATCGAGCACGATGGCGTGCTGTTTGGCTGCGTGGCTCTGTATCCGTACACGCAGGAACGTATCGGCGAAATGGCTTGCCTGACCGTCTCGCCGGAAGCACAAGGCGCGGGCGACGGCGAACGGCTGCTCAAGCGCGTGGAACAACGCGCGCGCGCGCGCGGCCTCACGCATATTTTCGTGCTGACCACGCGCACGGAGCACTGGTTTCTCAAACGCGGTTTTGTGAAGGTGACCGTGGACGACCTGCCTGAAGACCGGCGCCGCCTTTACAACTGGCAGCGCAAATCGCTCGTGCTGATGAAGCAGCTTTAAGCACTCTATTCATAGACGCTTCGGTCCGGTCGCCGCGCAACCCATGCGCCGCCTGAACGAATCGTCCAGATAACCCGCTACAGGAGAATGACAGATGGCCCGAATGGTTCAATGCGCAAAACTCGGCAAGGAAGCCGAAGGACTCGACTTCCCTCCGCTGCCGGGCGAACTCGGCAAGCGGATTTATGAAACGGTATCGAAGGAAGCGTGGCAAGGCTGGCTCAAGCAGCAAACCATGCTGATCAACGAAAACCGCCTGAACATGGCCGATCCGCGGGCGCGTCAGTACCTGCTCAAGCAGACGGAAAAGTACTTCTTCGGTGAAGGCGCGGACACCGCTCAAGGCTATGTTCCGCCAGCGCAAAGCTGAGACGAACTAACGTCCGTGCATAAAAGCCGGTCTTTCGAGACCGGCTTTTTCGTTTCGAACATGCACTTATGAGCCCGTCCTGAATGGCACATGCGGATAGGCGGTTTGCGCATCTTCGTGCATCGTGCTATCATCTCCTTCTTTCCAATAGCAATTCAAAGTCAATTTCTTACGACTGAACGAGAAGCAAAGAGCCTTCCGAGTACCTGAGCCCTTTGCCCTAGGCGTCATTTAAGAGATACCGGCGAGCGATTGTCGAGGCTTCCACGGGTCATGGTCTGTCCGTGGATGTTGTTCCCAAGCCTCTTCGGTTCGAGACACATCAAAGCCGTACCGCCGCGCACCATGCGCCGCGTCTGAACGGGTTTCGGTGCGTCCAGCCATCAATTCACGCAGTACCCTTGAAGTGCCATTTCGCGACCATCGTTGCGAGGCATGGGCTTTGCTCTGAGCATTCCGACGCGTCCGGCGTGCGACCAGCCTCCAGCCTCTTCATGAACTGACGCCTCGCCTCGTCGCGAAACTGCACTTTCCCCCGGCAACGTGCGCAATAGCGCACCCGCCCATCCGTGCATCACCGGATCGGCGACACACCTGGAGCTTCTCTTCATGGCAACACCGAACGACGGCCTCTGGCGACAACCCCAACCCGAAAAAGACTTGTCGCTTGCCGATATCACCATCGTCGATAAAGCCCTTCTCAAGCGCGCTGTCGGCGCCATGGCGATCGGCAATGCGATGGAATGGTTCGATTTCGGCGTGTACAGCTACATTGCGGTGACGCTCGGCAAGGTTTTCTTTCCGTCGAGCAATCCCGGCGCGCAACTGATCGCCACGTTCGGCACGTTCGCGGCGGCATTTCTCGTGCGTCCGATCGGCGGCATGGTGTTCGGGCCGCTGGGCGACCGCATCGGCCGCAAGCGCGTGCTCGCGATGACGATGATCATGATGGCCATTGGGACGTTCTGTATCGGCTTGATTCCTGATTACGGCACCATCGGCATCTTTGCCCCCATTCTTTTGCTGGCTGCTCGCCTGCTGCAGGGCTTTTCGACGGGCGGCGAATATGGCGGCGCGGCGACGTTCATCGCGGAATTTGCGCCGGATAAACGGCGCGGGTTCCTTGGCAGCTTCCTGGAATTCGGCACGCTCGTGGGTTACGTGCTCGGCGCGGGCTGCGTTGCGGTCCTGACCGCGACCATGTCGGAGCAATCGCTGCTTTCGTGGGGCTGGCGCGTCCCGTTCCTGATCGCCGGACCGCTTGGTCTGATCGGCTTGTATATCCGTCTGAAGCTCGAAGAAACGCCTGCGTTCCAGCGTGAAGCCGACAAGCGCGAGACCGAAGCGCACAGCACGCCGAAGGATCAGTTTCGCGACATGCTGGTGAAGAACTGGAAGCCGATGCTGCAATGCGTGGGACTCGTGCTGATCTTCAACGTCACTGACTACATGGCGCTGTCTTATCTGCCGAGTTATCTTTCCGCCACGCTCAAGTTCAACGAAACGCACGGGCTGTTCGTCGTGTTGATCGTGATGGTGCTGATGATGCCGATGACGCTTTTCGCCGGCCATCTCTCCGACAAGATTGGCCGCAAGCCGGTGCTGCTGTTCGGGTGCGTCGGACTTCTGGTGCTGTCCATGCCCGCGCTCACGCTGATCCGCATGGGCAACGTAATGCCGATTTTCAGCGGCATGCTGATCCTCGGCGTGTTGCTTTCGTGCTTCACCGGCGCGATGCCTTCCGCATTGCCTGCGTTGTTCCCGACCAAGATCCGCTATGGCGCGCTCGCAATCGGCTTCAATGTTTCGGTTTCACTCTTCGGCGGTACGACCCCGCTCGTGACGGCGTGGCTGGTTTCATCGACGGGAAATCTGATGATGCCCGCGTACTACCTGATGGGTGCGTCGTTGATCGGAATCGTTTCGGTGATCGCGCTGCATGAGACCGCGAGGAAGCCGCTGAAGGGCTCGCCGCCGTCGGTCGGTTCGCGCTCGGAAGCCCATGCTGTGTTGCGCGGCGCAAAGCAGGCCGCAGAGATGGATGAGCGTTTGCCGGATGCAACCGCTCACGCCTGATTGAGGTCGATCAAATTCAGATAAAGCAAAAAGGCCGTTCCTGGTTGGGAACGGCCTCTTTTTTATTCCGATGGTTTCACTCGACC
>NZ_CAXTGZ010000060.1:0-18313 GCF_964243625.1 uncultured Caballeronia sp. | reverse complement strand
TTCAGGATCTGCTGACGGTCGGCGGCCGGCTTCTCTTCGAGGCGCACGTGGCGCCTCTGCTGCAATTCCGCAATTCGGTTGCCGAGGTCAAGGTGGACATCGTCAGCCGGGCTGGTCCTGTCGTGCCGATTCTCTTCAATGTGTCGCGAACGCAATTCGATGGCGAAGAGCTCGATGAGTTCGCGGTGCTCGTCGCTGCCGAACGTCACCAATACGAGCTCGAATTGCTAAGCGCACGGCGCAACGCCGAGCAAGCGCTCGAGGCACGCAGTGAAGCGGAAAATGCCCTTCGCGAGGTCAATCGGCGCAAGGATGAATTTCTTGCCACGCTGGCGCACGAGCTCCGAAATCCGCTTGCTCCCATGCGCAACGTCCTGGAGATGCTGAGCCTGAAGGAACTTGTCGACCCACAGATCATCTGGGGGCGCGAAGTATTCGAGCGGCAGGTCCGTCACATGACCCGCTTGGTAGACGATCTGCTGGAAATGTCGCGTATCACGCAGGGCAAGCTTGAGTTGCGCAGGGAGAATATCGATCTGGTTTCAGTGCTGACGGGAGCAGTCGAGAATTCGAGGCCTCTCGTGCTTGCAGCCTCGCACGAACTCACTATCGCAATCCCCGGTGAGCCTGTCATGCTGGATGCCGACCCGACGCGGCTTTCGCAGATGATCCAGAACCTTTTGGACAATGCCGCCAAGTTCACTCCCCCCGGAGGAAAAATCTGGCTCAGCGCGAATCGCGAGGGGGCTGACGTCGCCATCAGGATTCGCGACTCAGGCATCGGCATTCCGCAGGGCAGCCTGGAAACGGTATTCGAGATGTTCTCGCAACTCGAGAATGCAATTGACCGGACCCAGGGCGGCCTCGGCATCGGGCTGGCGTTGGTGCGAGCTCTCGCACGGCTGCATGGCGGCAGCGTGGCTGCGCGCAGCGACGGGATTGGAAAAGGCAGCGAGTTCGTGATCCGTTTGCCCGTCTCCGAGGAAGAGAGGATCGTCGCGTCGAAGCCTCGACGCCTGCCTCCTGCAAGCGGAAGAGGACGCAGCGTGCTGATAGTCGACGACAACAAAGACGCCGCGATAAGTCTTTCCATGGTTCTTGAAATGGAAGGGCATCGAGTTCATGTCGCATTCGACGGCACCTCCGGCTTCGAGGCGGCCCGGGACAGCAGGCCCGAGGTCATCATTCTCGATATCGGCCTGCCTGATATCAACGGATACGAAATCGCCCGACGCATTCGCAAAGAACCGTGGGGAGTGCATGTCGATCTGATCGCGCTGACGGGATGGGGGCAGGAAAAGGACCGGCAGGACGCCCAGGCCGCAGGCTTCGATCATCATTTCACTAAACCAGCGGATCTTGAACGGCTCGCCAGGCTGCTCAATAAGGAACAGGGGGAAGAGACCTGGTGAGCGGAACAAAAAAAGGCAGCCTCGTTCCGATGCGCCGTTCTTGCGGCGCGGGGATCTTGGCTGCCTACCCGAATCTCGACTGCTGTCGAAACCGGTGATTCGCGGTGACTACTTGATTGCGAGCACTCGGCGTGCTTCCGCTTCGGCGAATTCCAGAGCTGCCGCTTCGGTTTTGACCGGCCGACCACAACCGCGACCGATCGTCTTGTTGATCGTGTGGTTGCGCCACGTGGTGGTAACGCGAATGTAACCCTTGAACATTGCGCCAGGGGCGGGCATTACGCAAGCTTCGACGGTCTTATCGCCTTTGGTTTCTTTGAACGCCATGGCGATCTCCGTTTTGATGGTGGGCGGATCGTACCATGAAGAGGTGCGCGAACTTTGAATTCGTTGGGCTTTTCTGCTAGGCGTGGCCGCCAGGGATCGATCCGTGCAGCCCATGGTCGACGCGACATGGACGCCGCACGATTTCGACGACTTCAGGCCCCAGTATCGTTGGTGGTTGAAACACGACTTGCCCAATTCGTCCTGGCCTCGATCCACTCAGCCAGATCGAGCAACGCAGCATCACTGCCGGCCGCGCCCACGATTTGCGCACCCAACGGCAAGCCAGCAGGTCCAAAACTCATCGGCACGGTCACAGCCGGCACGCCGAGAAACGTCCACGGGGCGCAGAACGAAGCATCGCCGGTGGAATCCAGTCCATGCGGTGGTTCGCCATTCGCCGGTGCGACCAGCAACGCATCGAGCGTCATCGTTTTCCTCAGCCATGCGTCGAACCGATGCGCCATCCGGCCTTGCAAGACCTTGGCTTTCGCGTAATCGGTCGCCGCACACCGCAGTCCTTCTTCGATCAATCCCCGCATGGGAGCGCTGATGAGCTCCGGCGAACGCCGATACAAATCGCCGTGTGTGATGGCCGCTTCCACGCCCATCAATGTCAGCGCGTGAGCCGGTGTATCGAAGATTTCAGCCGGAAGATCGACCATCACGATCTCGGCCCCGTCGCGTGAAAGGCGCTCGGCAAGGGCATCGAGTGCGGCTTGTTGTGCGGGCTCGACAGCGCCGCCGACCTGCCTCACCAGCATTCCGATACGACGCCCCGCTGCAACCGTCGATGCCAAAGGAACATGTGACGCGTGTGGATCATCCGGGCCTGCGCCTGCGACCAGCTTGAGCACATAAGCCGCATCCGCAACGCTCCTCGTGAACAACCCGACGTGGTCCAATGACCATGCAAGCGGAAGCACGCCCGTTCTCGCAATGGTGCCGTATGTCGGCTTGAAACCGACCACGCCGCAATACGCCGCCGGCCTGATCACGGAACCTTGAGTCTGCGTCCCAAGCGCAAGCGAAACAATGCCTGCGCCCACGGCTGCCGCCGAGCCGCTCGACGATCCACCCGGCGTATATGCGCTGTTCCACGGGTTGACGGTCTGCCCGGGATGACGAAATGCAAATTCGGTCGTGACCGACTTGCCGAGTATGGTGGCACCCGCAGCGCGCAAGCGCGCGACCACTGTCGCGTCCTGCGCCGGCCGCCGTCCAACATAGGCCGGCGAGTTGAACTCGGTCGGCATGTCGGCGGTATCGATGATGTCTTTCACCGCTACGCTCACGCCAGCCAGCGGCAAGTTTTCATCAACGTGCGTGACCGGCAATGCATCAGGCAAGTACTGGAATGCATGCAGCGTGGATTGCGAAGCCTGAGCAGCGGCGAAACCCTGTGCAACGAACTCTGCGGCGCGGGTCTTGCCTGAGGCCACATCAGCGCGGATCTCAGCGATGGTCGGGCAAACGTAAGTCTTGGTCATGTGCTTGAGCTTTACTTGGCAGCGAGTGCGGGTTGGATATAGCTACGCGCGACGAACGTATCGTACTTGGGCTGTTGCTTCAGATTGCCAAGCGCGATCTGCGTGTCCATGGCGACCGTCAGTGCTTTCGGCGTGATGTCCACGTTCTTTGGATAGACGCCATCGGCAAGCATACGCTTGACGGCGGCGTCGACCACGGGTGCATCGAGCGTCGGGAATTCCTTACGGGCGATCGCGGCAGTCTCCGCCGGATTGGTCTGCATGTATAGCAACGCGCTTTGCAAGCCCTTCACGAAGCGCGCGGCTGTATCGGGGTCGATGCTGCGCTTGGCCGTGATCGACGAAAACGCGTACTCGCCATAAAGCTTGGGAAAACTCAGCACGACTTTCATGCCCTTGGCGACCGCCTGGTCGAGACCCGGCTCGTACATCACCGCGATCTTCGATTGCCCCGCCACCAGCGGCCCGATCTCCGAGCCAAGCGGGACCTGTATGAGCTTGACGTCGCCTGGCGACATGCCGTTTTCCTTGAGCGCCCGAAAGAACAGCGACGTGCTGGTCGTTGGCATCTGTCCCGAGACCACGACTTCGCCTTTCACGTCCTTGATGCTCGTGAACTTGACGTCAGGCGCCGTCGCAATCCACACGGCGGCCCCGTTCACGACGTTCGCAATGACATCGACGTCCGCGCCCTTCTCCGCCGCAACCGCGGTCCACTCGGGGCCATGAAGCGAAAAGTCGGCGCTGCCCGACAGTACGGCCGATAATGCCGCACTCGGACTACCCGCCGTCTGCTTGGTCACGTCCAGTCCTTCCTTCGTGAAGAAACCCCCGTCGATAGCAACATAGAGCGGCAGGTACAGCATTGACTGAAATGCCTGCGAGATGGTCGCTTTCTTGTCGGCGGCGAGCGCCGTGGTCGTGACCGACGTCGCGCAAAACGCGAGCACCGAGCCCAGCACGGTAAGAAGGTTTTTTGCTTTGAGAGCCATCAGTATTTCCCTGTTCGAGTAGTTGATCAATCAAACCTTGAGCGTGTTTGCATTCGATGCCTGGCGCCACGGCAGCAGCCGGCGCTCGATCATGTCGATCAGGAAATAGAGCACGAAGCCGATCGCCATCAGCACGAAAAGCCCTTCCCAGACGGTGTTCAGGTCATAAAGGCTCGACGCCGTGAAGATCATGTGCCCGAGTCCATGCTCCGAAGAAATGAACTCGCCGACGACCGCGCCGACCAGACCAAACCCGACGTTGATGCGAAATGTGGAGATCACATACGGCAGCGTGGAAGGCACGACGACCTTCGTGAACACTTCGTTCTTGTTGGCGCCGAGCGTGACAAGCAAGGCCTGGAGATCGGGGTCCGCGTCCTTCGCGGCTTCATACGCGGCAATCAGCGCGACGATGGCCGTGAGCGATATCGCCAACGCGACCTTCGACACGAGCCCCGTCCCGAACCAGAGAATCACGATTGGCGCGAACGCGATCTTCGGCACGCTGTTGATCGCGACAATGAAAGGCTCGATCAGCCGCGCGATGAACGGCGAATACCAGAGCGCAAGACCGCATACGGAACCGACCGCCGTGCCGAATACGAAACCGAGAATCGCTTCGAACAAGGTGTAGCCGGTATCGATGAAAAGCTGGCCTGAATGAATATCGCGCACGAGTGCATCGAAGATCTTCGCCGGCGACCCGACCAGGAAATTCGATACCCACCCGAGCCGCGCGGCGCCTTCCCAGATCGCGAAGAATGCGACCACCGCGGCGAGTTGCAGCAGCGAACGGCCCCAGCCGCTGTCGAATGCGAATTTGCGGGCGCGCACTTTCTGTTCCGGTCGCACGATGGAAACGGATTGCGTCATGCTGAACCAACCTCCGTCTGGATATCGAGTTCGCCGCACAGCGCGTGAAAGTAGCCGGAGAAGTTTGGATCGCTGCGCGCGCCGATCGGCGAGCGCGCGCTGATATCGATGTCATAGATCTTCTTCACTTGCGACGGGCGTCCGCCAAGCACGACCACGCGTTTGGAGAGCGCGACAGCTTCATCGATATCATGGGTGACGAGCACCACGGTCTTATGAAACGTCTCCACGGCTTCCATCAATACGCCTTCCAGATAGAGCCGGGTCTGATAGTCGAGCGCGGAGAACGGTTCATCGAGCAGGATGATGTCGGGGTCATTGATCAGCGTCCGGATCAACGCAACGCGCTGGCGCATGCCGCCCGAAAGCATGCGCGGATACGCGTTCTCGAAACCGGCGAGGCCATACGTATTGAGATATTCCATCGCCATGTCGCGCGCTTGCGCGACTGGCATGTGCGACAGCTCGGGGCCTATCAACACGTTCTGCAGCACGGTGCGCCACGGCAGCAACAGGTCGCGCTGCATCATGTAGCCGACCTTGCCGCGCAAGCCTTCGACCGTCTGCCCCCTGTACACGATGTCGCCGCTGTCGGCTTCGAGCAGACCCGCAATCACATTGAACACAGTCGTTTTTCCACATCCCGATGGACCGATGATGCTCACGAAATCGCGTTCGTTGATATCGAACGTGAGACCACCCAGTACATCGACCGTGCCGAGTTTGTTGGAAAACGATTTGCGGATGTTGCGTAACGCGAGTTGCACTGACATGCGGATTTTCCTCGTGTTTGAACGATCGGCTGATGCCACTTATCTGTGCGCTGCAAACACGTCCTTGCGAATCGAACCATGCACGCCCCAGTTCGCATCGACAACCTGCGTCACGCCGAAGTCCGCCGCGACCGACATCAGCGCGATCGCTTCGTCCTCGCTCAGCTTGTGCACGGTCATCAGGAACCGCCGCAATTTGCGGAATGCATCGCGCATGGCTTTGTCGAGACTCGCATGCTGTGCGACTTCAAGCTGAGCGTTGGGTCCGAGCTCGGCCAGGTAGTTGGGGAACGTGAAGCCGTACACCGACCATTGCTGATCGGTTTCCAGCATCGGATAAGTCAGGCCCTCAAGCATGGTGCCACCGAGGTCTGCATTTTTGTGAAGAATGAATTCGAAGTCGCCCGTAAGCGACGTCTCGATTGCAGTGCCGCCGAGTTCACTGTCGCCCTGCGCCGCATGCGGATCGCCAACGGAAAAAAACGCGCCTTCGACCGCGACCGGGTAATACATGGTCGCGCCCTTGCCCACGCGCCAGTCGTCGATATTGCCGCCGGTGTAGCTGGGCGGAATCGAGCTGACAAAGTCCGCCTCGGACGGCGCCAGCCCCATCGTGCCGAAATGCAGCCGCGCGGGCACCTTGATGTCGGGAAGAATGTTCTCGCGCCGCTTGACGAGCGTGTGATCGACCTTCACCCCGGGATAGTCGATGTTCGTATGCACGATGCCATCCGGATCGGTCTGCGGCGTCCAGACATAGTTGTAGACGGCACGCGCGAAGGGTTCGCCGGTGGTATCGAGCTCGAAGATGGTCACGACTTCGCGGGGCTTCGGCTCTTCTATCAGATCGTGATACTGGAAGCCCCATGAGGCGGCAACGTTCGAACCGAAGCAACGGCCACGGTGACAGGCGCTGCAGCTCGGACGTGGGCGGACATCGAGGATACGAACTTCCAGCACATCACCAGGCTCGGCGCCTTCAATGAACACCGGGCCGGTCAGCAGATGGACGCCAACGCCCTCTCCCGAGCCGAGTTTGAAGGGGCCGTCGACCGGACCTGCGCCCCGGCGCGATACGGCCTTGTGCTCCCGCGTCCAGTGAAAGACGCTCTCGGCACCCGGGTCTCCGGCAATCATGCGTTCATGGTCGTCGTTGGCATGATGCGTGAGCGTTTCGATGGTGGCGCGGTCGCCGGATTTCAGCGTCAGGCTCGGTGCGACCTGTTTGCTGAAGTATCCCCAATGCACGGTTTCAGGTGACACGGGAAGGATGTGATGCTTCATGTTCGGACCTCGGGGAGCAACCGCAGGCGGTAGTGTGTTTGCAGACTTTCTTGGAAGGCACCCGTCGGTAGCTGGTGACCGGCGGTGCCCGGGAACATCTCTAGGACATGACTTCCACGCGGCTGTCCGCCCCCATGACGCTCAGGAACCGCGCAGTCAGCGGATGGCGCGGGCGCGTCAATACTTCGTGCGCGGGTCCCTCCTCCACTACTGCGCCGCCGCTCAGGAACACCACGCGGTCGGCGACTTCATCGGCGAAACGCAATTGATGGGTCGAGATGATCATCGTCAGGCCGTCCTCGAATGCGAGGCGCCGGATCACCTCAAGCACTTCGCCCACCAGTTCGGGGTCGAGCGCCGACGTTGGTTCATCGAGCAGCAGCACGCGCGGATTCGGTGCGAGCGCGCGTGCAATCGCCACGCGTTGCTGCTGGCCGCCTGAGAGATGGCGCGGCAGCGCATCGGCGCGATGACTCAGGCCCACGCGATCCAGAAGTTCACGCGCGCGCTGATCGGCGGCCGCCGGCGTCAAGCCATGCACCCAGCGCAACGGGCCGGCAATGTTCTCGCGTGCGCTGAGATGGCTGAAGAGGTTGAACTGCTGGAACACCATGCCGACGCCCACACTTGCGCGCTCGTTTGCGAGATCGTGCGGATTCAGGCGCCGGCCATCGTCGCGAAAGCCCAGGCGCCTGCCGCCGACGCGGATCTCGCCTGCATCCCATTGTTCAAGATGATTGATACAGCGCAGCAGCGTGCTCTTGCCCGACCCGCTCGGACCCAGCAGCGCAACGACTTCGCCGGAGCGGATAGTGAGGTCGAAGCCATCGAGCACGGTCTGCTCGCCGTAGCGCTTTTGCAGCCCGCTTATCTGCACCGCCGCGCCGTTGCGCGACAACGCGTCGTACCGGGTCGCGCGCTCCGAAGCGCTTACGGGAAGGAACGCGGGCGGCATATCGGCTGCGGGTTCAGCGGCTGCGCCGCCCGGGTCAGGCTTTGATGCAGGCGTTGACCTGTACCAGGGCAGAAAGCGCCTGAAACCGTTTGGCGAGGCCGGCTTGTCGAGATCGAGCGCCCGTTCTATGGAGAGCTGGATCGCAGCGATAGCACCGGTCAGACATAAGTAGAGCAAGCCGGACGCAAAGAAGATCGAGAAGAAATCGAAGGTCGACGAGGCGAGTTGCGTGCTGCGCAACGTCAACTCGCCCACCGAGATCACCGAAGCGAGCGATGAGTTTTTCAGCGCGCTGACGGATTCGTTTCCGAGCGCCGGGACCATCGTACGAATGGCCTGGGGCGCAATGATCCGCCGCATCAGCACGCCGGGCGTCATGCCCAGCGCCTGACCCGCGATGGTCTGGCCGCGATCGACGCCCAGCACGCCCGAGCGCAATATCTCCGCTATGAACGGACCTTCATTCAATGCCAGCGCCAGCCCCGCTGCGCCGATCGCGCTCAGTTTCAGTCCGATGTGCGGTAGCGCATCGTATGCAAACACGAGCTGAAGGATCAGCGGCGTCCCGCGGAAGATGACCGTGTAGCCGCGTGCGATGGCCGCCAGCGGCCCGATCCGGCTGAGCTGCATGGCAGCCAGCACAAGCCCGACGACAAGGCCTCCTGCAAGACCCAGTGCCGTGACCGCGACCGTAAAGCTGATGCCCTCGAGCAGATACGGCAGCCGAAGGTAATGGAGAAAAAGATCCATCAGTTCGATACGATCAGCTTGGCCGGTTCGAGATTGCCCGCGCCGAGTTGCCACTTGTTGAGCAACTCAGTCTGCGCACCGCTCTTCTGGATCGCGACCAGCGCGGCCATGATGGCGTCGCGGAACTCGGTCTTGCCCTTCGGTACGCCAATGCCGACCGAATACGGCAACGTCACGGCGGTCGCCTTTTCGAGCTTGTCCGGGAACGCCTTGACCGCCTGATCGACGGTGTTGACATCGTTGATGTAGGTGTCGGCGCGGCCGGCCAGGATCGCCTGGATGCAGTTCGCGTTGTTATCGTAAAGCTGTACCGTTGCCTCCGGTTTGCCGGCGGCCTTGCATGCCGGTCCGAGGTTCTGGATCAGCGGAACCTCCACGTAGCCCGTGTTTTCAGCGGCTGTCGTGCCGCACATCGTCGTGTTGATGCCGGTGATTTTCTTCGGATTGCCCTTCACGACCAGCACGCCGTCGAACACCTTGGAGTAAGTGATGAAGTCGGCAGCTTTCGCGCGTTCTTCGGTCGCGTAGATATCGGAGATGACAATATCTGCCTGACCGCTCTGCAAGGTCGTCAGCAGCGCGGCGAAGGTGACGGGCTTGTAGGTCATCGTGAAGCCGAGGCAACTGCCGATCAGTTCGCCAAGATCGATATCGAAGCCGATGTATTTGCTCGGGTCGGTCGGGTCCAGCGCCTCATAACCGGGCGTATGCGGATTGATTGCGTTGACGAGCGTCTTGCCCTTGAGTTGCGGATACTTGGCTTGCAACGCCGTGCACGCCGCCGGCGTAGCCGGACCCGCCGCGCTGGCTTGTCCCGACACGAGAAACAACACGGAGCACACGCTGCCGAGCAACGCCAGGCGTGCGCGGCTTTTGCCCAACCACGCGCTCATGCGCTGCCAACCCCGGCCAAAAATATTCTTGTTCATTGAAACGCTCCTATGCGGCTGATGACAATGGCTTGCACGACGCACGCCCTGTTGCATTGCACGACACGAGCGTATGTGAACGAAATCAACAAGACTTGTCTGCACGCGCACAACTGCTGGTACAGACGTGAACGCCGGTGTGAGCCGCTCACGGGTGCTTGCTGCGAAGCGTGCTTCTTCGTGCATGAGTGCGCTGCAATGGCGCATGCATGCACTGCATCCGACACACCACGCACGAATTTGCGCTGAATGGTCCAGCACGACCGCCATTGCCGATGGCGCGAAGGTTGCTTTCAAGCATTGCGTCTTGCCGCTTTCTTCTGGAGTTCTGCTTGGACCTGTTGCGCTTCACCACCGAGTCATACCCTGAAGTCGAACGCGTGCGCGAATGGAGTACGGTGCTCGACAGGCTCGGCTGGTACAGCAGGCTCAACGCCTCCGACCGCACGCTGCACGGCACGCTGACGTCGCAGACATCCACGGGCGGGTTCGAGCTCACGTCGCTCGCGTCAGTCGCGCAGACGCTGGAACTCAAAGCCGATCACGCAGACAGCCTCATGATCGTGCTGCTGCTTGACGGAGACGCCACGTTAGTCGCCGACGACCTGCGCGAGCCGGTCGGCGTCCATGACATCGTCTACGCGTCCTCTCAACAGGCCGCATCGATCGCGTTTGCTTCGAGCTTTCGCGTGTTCGTCGTACGGGTGCCGCGAGATGCCGTCAATGCGCGCGTGCTGTCGCCGTTTTCGCTGCGGGCGGCGCGAATGTCAGGCGAAGCCGGCATCGGCCACGTTTTCTCGGGCTTTCTTCGATCGGTCGCGGAAAGCGTGGAGAGCTTGTCGGCGGGAGAACTTCGCCCGCTGGAACTGGCGCTGGCCGAGTTCCTTGTCGCGAGTCTTGCGGGACACGAACGCAAAGGTTCGTTCGGTGGGCTGACGCCTTCCCAGGCGGCGATTTTTTCTCGTGTGTGCAGGTTGATCGAAGCGAGCCTTGGCGACCCCGCGCTCAGCGTCGCGATGCTTGCCAAGGAAGAGCGTGTCTCGCCACGCTACGTGCAGAAGCTCTTCGAGACCGCAGGGCAAAGCTTCTCCACCTACCTGCGCTCGCGCAGACTCGAGCGCTGTCGTGCGGAACTGGTCGACCCGTTGTACGAAAAGGTTTCTGTCTCCGATATCTGTTTCAGGTGGGGTTTCAACGATCCCGCGCATTTCAGCCGTGTCTTTCGCGAGCGGTACGGTGCATCGCCACGCACATTTCGTCATGAGGCGAGTCTTGAGATCGCGCGGCATCTCGTGCGGCGCATCTCGCGTGGATTGCCCGTACACGCGCCTGCCCTGCTCCTGCAAGCAAAACAGGCCGGCGCCGAGGCGGATGCGGATACGCTGGTGGCGCTCGATAACGGCCTCGATGCAGTGCTTACCGAAGCCCCCGTGCAACGCGGCAAGCCGCGTCATCATCTGCTGCGCGCGA
This sequence comes from uncultured Caballeronia sp., assembly GCF_964243625.1. Classification (NCBI taxonomy): domain Bacteria; kingdom Pseudomonadati; phylum Pseudomonadota; class Betaproteobacteria; order Burkholderiales; family Burkholderiaceae; genus Caballeronia; species uncultured Caballeronia sp. The sequence goes on along the minus strand of NZ_CAXTGZ010000060.1, from coordinate 7,061 downwards.
CGGCCAACACCGTGCACTGGGGCTATTTCAGCCATGACCTGAAGCCGGTGCTGGAGGTGCAAAGCGGCGACACGGTCACGATCGAGGCGCTCACCCAGCATGCCGCCGATGACTGGGAACGCATGGTCGCGGGTGACCCGGGTGCCGAAAGCGTGTTCCACTGGACTTCAGAGCGCAAGAATGTGAACCGGCGCGGCGCCGGCCCGATGGATGCGTCCATTTATGGCCGCGGCGCCGGCGAAGGTTTCGGCGTGCATATCTGCACGGGTCCGATCGCCGTTCGCGACGCCGAACCCGGCGACGTCCTCGAAGTTCGAATTGTCGATATTCACGCGCGCCCTTGCGCCAACCCGAAATTCCACGGCCGTGCGTTCGGCAGCAACGCGGCCGCGTGGTGGGGTTTTCATTATCGTGAACTGCTGACGGAGCCCAAGCCGCGGGAAGTCGTCACCATCTACGAGATTGACGCAGAACCCGCCGACGACGGCGTCACCGCTTATGCACGCGCCGTCTACAACTACCGATGGACACCGCAACGTGATCCGTTCGGCGTGGTCCATCCGACAATCGACTACCCGGGCGTGCCGGTCGATCACTCAACGGTTGTCGAAAATCACAACATCCTGAAGAACGTGACCATTCCAGTGCGGCCGCATTTTGGCGTGATCGCGGTCGCCCCGCAGCAGGACGGGTTGATCGATTCGATCCCGCCGTCAGCCTTCGGCGGCAACCTGGATAACTGGCGCGTCGGGCGTGGCGCAAGCGTCTATCTGCCTGTGGGCGTGGCAGGCGCGTTGCTTTCGATTGGAGATCCACATGCGTCGCAGGGTGATTCGGAGCTTTGCGGCACGGCAATCGAATGCTCGCTGACGGGCGACTTTGAACTCGTCCTGCACAAGAAAAAGACGCTGACCGACCAGCCCTTCGCCGACCTCACTTACCCGCTCGTGGAAACTGCTGAAGAATGGGTTCTGCATGGCTTCAGTCATCCTAACTACCTGGCGGAGTTCGGCACGAGCGCGCAAAGCGAGGTCTATCAGAAGTCGACACTCGATCAGGCCATGCGCGACGCATTCATCAAGACGCGGCGATTCCTCATGTCGACGAAAGGCCTGTCCGAAGACGAGGCGATCTCACTCATGTCGGTCGCGGTCGACTTCGGCGTCACCCAGGTCGTCGATGGAAACTGGGGCGTGCACGCGATCATCCGCAAGGCGCTGTTCGCGTCCGGTTGATGACGTCGTCAATAAACGCCCGGCAACCCGGCCGGACGATGTTTGAAACGACGATGCACCCAGTAGTATTGTTCCGGAAACCGAAGGATCTGCGCCTCGAGAAATGCGTTCATCCTGCGCGCATCCGTTGTGTCGTTGCCTGAGGGAAAGTCGATCAACGGCTCAAAGATCGTCAGCTTGTACCCCTTGAAGCCCGGCAATACTTCCGTAACGAATGGCACCACTCGTGCACCGGCTACCTTGGCCAGTCGTGAAACCGACGTGAGCGTACAGGCAGGTACGCCGAAAAACGGCACGAACACGGAGTTGGCCGCACCATGATCGAGGTCCGCCGCGAGCATCACGGGGGTTCCGGCCCGCAGCAACGCAATGACCTTTCTTGCGCTTGAACCGCGCTCGACCATCTCTGCGCCAAATCGGCCCCGTTGTTTCCGGGCGAGTTCGCACAAACGGACATTCGACATCGGTGAATACAGTGCTGCAACCGGCTGGCGCGTGGAGTAAAGCAGGCACCCTACCTCGATTCCGACGAAGTGAAAATCCATGAAAATGGTAGGCGGTGCATTGGCATCGGACAGGTCAATGCTGCTTTCGATCGTGATGCGCTTCGTGAGGGACTGCGCACTTCCGTACCATTGGATGCCCCGCTCGAAATAGCTTCGAATGACTTGTCGAAAGTGGTCACGACCAAGAATATCCCGCTCGTTCGCGCTTTTTAACGGGAAACAAAGGCCCAGGTTTATCAGCACGATGCGTTTTCGCCTGCTCGGAATCAGATAAAGCGCACCTCCGATTCCGCTGCCAAAGCGAGCGACCCACGAGTATGGAAGAATCGATAAAACCCGTAACAGCCCGACAATGATGGCGAACCCAATTATTTTCAAAGAACGATCTCCTGCTTGAGGGCCGCCTACCGCGCGCCGTATATGTCCAACACCGCATTTTCAAAATGGTCGAGGCACCGGTGTTTTCAACTCTCGGCGAGCTGGGTAAGAACGAGTTAATGCCCCCCAAACTAACACGTCTGAGTGTCAGGCAAATAAACGGGCAAATCTCGAGCACAGGGTTGTCCCTGATTATCCGTATTTAGTGGATCGATTTTCCAACTTTAATCTTGTTCGGGCCGTTGTCCTGGCAGTCTGAGCTGACGGATTTATTTGCTGGAAATAGAGGGTCCCTGCTTCGCGCGTTTCTTCGCTCCTGGAGAAGCAGCAGACGTGCTGGCCGAGCCCACGAACGGACCACAACTCGCCCGGGCCTCGAACCATGTCGGCATCAATTCAGGATCGGTGGCACCAGGTTCACGAAGCTGGGCAAGAAGCAGTTCCGCGGCGCGTCGGCCGAGCAGAGCCGTATCGCGCATGACCGTTGCAATGGGCGGATGGTGAAGGCGGCATAACGGCAGATCGTCGCAACTCACTAGAGACAAATCCACGCCCAGCGTAAGTTTTCTTCGATGCACCGCGCGCAGCGCACCTTCGAGCAACTGATTGCCACCCAGGATGACCGCACTTGGCGGGTGCTCGCCAGAAAGCAGTTCTTCGATGGCCTGCTCGCCATGTTCCGGCGACAAGCGTCCCCGGTGAACGATCAGGTTTCGCGCGAGGCCCAGACTGTCGAAGGCCGCCTCCACTCCACGAATCCGTTCGCGGGTCGGCCTAACGTCCAGTCCCACGACCAGTCCGATCCGGCTGTGACCGGCTTGAAGCAAATGGCGGCCGGCATCGCCGAGGCCCTGGAAGTGATCGGACAGCACATAGTGCGCGCCGATGTCGGAGGGCAAGGTGCGGTCGATCAGGACGACCGGCGCCTGAGCCCCGCGCAACGCAGCCAGCGTCGCAGGATCGTCCTCGAGCGCGGGCAACACGATCAGACCATCGACCTGGCGCTGTAGCAGGACGTCGATGCGCTGCGCATCCACTCCCGGGTCGCCGCCTGAGTTGGTCAGCAAGACCGAATACTTGGCAACGCTCAGCACGCTTTCCGCACCGCTCACTATCGATGCGATCAGCGGGTTATTGATGTCGGAGCCGACGAATCCGATCGAATGCGTCGCACGCCGGCGCAAGCTTTGTGCGAGCACGTTGGGCGCGTAGCCAAGCTGGCGAGCCGCGTCCATCACGCGCTGCGTCATCTGCGGACTGGAGCCGGGTTGACCTGAGAGCACCCGCGACACGGATGCGATTCCCACGCCCGCCAGTTCGGCGACCGCCTTGATGCCGGACTTCACGATGGCAGGTTCTGTTGTCTTGTTGCTCATCTCGAAATTTCCCAATCAATTCTTGACAACACATGTTTGAAGCAATTATCGTCTGGAAACGTTTCCGGAAACGTTTCCAGACGATAATTGAAGACGCGGGGTGTTTGTACCGGACGCGTCGAGCAATATCGCCGGCAAGCGTATCAAAAAGCAGCAATGTGAAGTCCGGCGGAGTTCGGTCAATGAAATGCCCGCGCCAACGCGGCATTGGTAGTGCCAGATACTGCGAGCGGCGTCGCTCGGAGCCGATGGAGACACGCTGCGCCTCGCGCGGCGTTCGTAAAAAGAGGTTGCCTGTGCAAAGCACACACCGTCAATCGCCTGAAGTACGGCGTGCAGTCCGCAACGCCATTCTGAGCGCCATCGTCGGGACGGCGGTTGAATGGTACGACTACTACCTGTACGCGACGGCCGCCGCCACGCTGTTCAACAAGCTGTTTTTCCCGTCATACGATCATCTGACGGGCACTCTGCTGGCTTACGCAAGCTTTGCTATCGGATTCTTCGTGCGGCCCGTGGGCAGCGTGATCTTTGGACGGCTCGGGGACCGGATTGGCCGCAAGAAGGTGCTGATCATCACCCTTCTGCTAATGGGCGGCTCGACCACGCTGATGGGATTCCTGCCAACCTACGCCATGATCGGCGTGTGGGCGCCGCTCCTACTGTGCGTCCTGCGGGCGCTGCAAGGACTGGGGTCCGGCGCGGAGTACGCAGGCGCCGTCCTGATGGTGATCGAATATGCGCCCCCGAAACGGCGCGGCCTCTATGGTTCGTTGCCGTATGTAGGCGTCGCACTTGGCCTGCTGATGTCGCTTGCCACCTTTCATATTTCATCGAGCCTGTCGAAAGGTGCGTTCGAGCAATGGGGCTGGCGCATACCCTTCCTGCTGAGCGCGGTGGTGGTGATCCTCGGCCTGGTACTGCGCAGCTCGCTCAAGGAAACGCCCGCGTTCCTCGACCTGCAAAAACGCAATGCTGTCGTCAAGGCGCCGATTCGCGAAGTCTTCAGCACCTCGCTGCGCCCTATGCTGTGCGCATGGGGTGCGCGTCTTGGCGACAATTCGCTCGCCTATATCTACGAATCGTTCGTGATCGTCTATGTCACCCAGCAGTTGCATATGTCGCGCGACGTGATCGTGACAGCACTGATGTTCAGTACTGCACTGCAATTCGTAACCGTCCCGTTCTTCGGCTGGATCTCCGACCTGGTGGGACGCAAACCCGTCTATATAGGCGGGGCGTTGATCTCCGGACTGGCGATCTTCCCGTTCTTTCGCATGCTTCAAAGCGGCGAGATCATATGGATCTACGCGGGACTCATCCTGGTCTCGTCGATAGCCAAGACGATGATGACTTCCGCGCAAAGTCCATGGCTCGCTGAAATGTTTCCATCGCGCGTGAGGTACACCGGCTTTTCCCTCGCCCGCGAGGTCACCTCGCCCATCTCGGGCGGCATCGCGCCGATGATCGCGGTCGGCCTGCTCTCAGCCGGCGCTGGCTCGCCTCATCTGGTCGCATGGTATGTCGTGGCGCTCGGCGTCATCACGGCGGTTTCGGTCTCCCTCGGACCGGAGACGCGAGGCCGAAATCTCGACGAACCAACGGCCAGTGCAGACGCTGCTGCACTCGAGAACGACGCAGCACCGGCGCAAGCCTCACGGTAACAATCAAAGCACAGGACAAAACAGGAGTAGCCATGAAAATCACGAAAGTCGAACCACTGCATGTCGGTCAGTTCATGTTTGTTCGCGTCGATACCGACGAAGGAATCACAGGATACGGAGAAGCCGGCGCGTGGGGGCATATCGAAGCGTCAGGCGCTGCCATCCGCCGTTTTGCCGAATATCTCGTCGGCAAGGATGCGTTTGCAATCGAACATCACTGGAACGTGATGCATCGCTTCAGCTACTTCCAGGGACTGGCCATCAACGCCGCGATTTCCGCCATCGATATCGCGCTCTGGGATATCAAGGGACGCGCATTCAACGCGCCCATTTATGAGCTGCTCGGCGGTCCGGTGCGCACGAAAGCGCGTATTTACGGGCATATCTACGAAAGCAATATCGAGAAGATCCTGGTGGAATGCCAGGCCAAGATGGAAGCGGGTTTTAACGCATTCGGTCACCTGAATCCATTCCTCGATGAAGGCAACGACCAGGTCTACTTCAAGACGCACATCAAGAAAATGCGCGATGCCATCGGCAACGTGCATCAGATGCGTGAAGTAGTGGGCGACCGCGTGGACTTGCTGATCGAATTGCATCGACGCCTGACGCCGGCCGAGGCGATCGTATTTGCGCGCGGCATTGAAGACACGCATCCCATGTTCATTGAAGACCCGATCCGTCCGGAGGGTCCCGATGGGATGGCCCGTGTGGCGGAAAAAATCCATATTCCGATCGCGACGGGCGAACGCTTTTCGACCATCTATGAATTCCAGACCTTGATGGCCCGGGGCGGCGTGGAGTATGCGCGCGTCGACCTGTGCCTGTGCGGCGGCATTACCGGTGCGCGCAAAGTCGCGGCAATGGCGGAGGCGCACCATATCCAGGTCGTGCCGCACAACCCGCTTTCGCCTATCGGTCTCGCTGCATGCCTGCAGCTCGATGCCGCGATCCCCAACTTCGCGATCCAGGAATACGCGACGGGCTTCGAGGCCGGAATCTTCGAATCGCGGCCGGAACATCTGGGCAGCAATATTGTCGACAAGGTACCGTTGCCGAACCAGGGTTTCGTGGACATACCCAATGGTCCGGGGCTCGGCATGGCGTTGCTGCCGGATGCGCAGCGCATTCGTCCGCCCTTGTCCAAGCCCATTTCAATGAGACCGCATTTCGACGGTTTCGTCGTCGATCAGTAAACGGGCGAAGCGCCGTCCATCACGCGATGGCGCTTACCCGGCCTCACGGCGCCCCTGCTCCGCAACGGTGTAGATGGCTTCCGGCATTGCCTCGAGCCGGGCCTTGGGGATGGGATCGCCACTTTCGTCCGAGAGGCCATAGGTGCCTTCGCTGATTTTCTGCAGCGCGCGCAGGATATCGCCAATGCGATGTTCATTCACGTTGCGCAGCGACTGGTTGATCTCGTCCTGTGCCATGTTCTGCGCGTCGTCCTCGAACTCGACCGCCTCGTCGTCATGCTTCTCCTGGGAAGTGCGCTCATCCGCGATCGTATTTTCCTCGCCGCCCAGCAGTTCACGGCGCATTGCCTCGAGGCGTGTGCGCTGCTGTGCGATAAACGCCTCACTCAAGTCGCCCTGTCGATCCGGCATGGTTGCCTCCTTTACCTTGAAACGCTAAGCGCTCCGGTTTGTATAACGTCGGCAGCCATGCACCCAGCTCCTGGAATGCATGGCCGTTGGCCTCGAGTGCCTCGTGAAGTCCCGGTACGTCGCTTGTATCGGCGAGGTCGGGCAGGCTCGAGCCCTTACGCACGGAGAGCCCGGGACTCTGCTTATTCAGGGTAATGTAAAAGCTGAATCCCTGCATCTCGACCACCTCATGCCACTTAAGTTTCATGACTGGCGTCAGCAACTGAACAATCAAATCACTCAGTCACCCAAATCG
>NZ_CAXTGZ010000059.1:0-18331 GCF_964243625.1 uncultured Caballeronia sp. | reverse complement strand
AGCGCGCGCATCACGCGCAATACTTCGCCGACGAGTTCCGGATCGAGCGCGGACGTGGGTTCGTCGAAGAGCATGACCTTGGGGTGCATGGCCAACGCGCGCGCAATGGCGACACGTTGCTGCTGACCGCCCGACAGATGCGCGGGATACGCATCGCGCTTCTCGTAAAGACCGACCTTCGTCAGCAACTGCTCCGCCTCTTCAAGGCACTCGGCACGGGTGCGTTTCTGCACGCGCAACGGACCTTCAATCACGTTCTGCATCACCGTCATGTGCGACCAGAGATTGAAACTCTGGAACACCATGCCGAGTTGCGAACGAATCCGGTCGACCTGCTTGCGGTTGCCGGGCTGCAGACGCCCATCGCGGCCCCGCTTCATTTCGATGGCTTCGCCCGCCAGTTTCACTTCGCCGTCATCCGGCGTTTCAAGCATGTTGATACAGCGCAGGAACGTGCTTTTGCCCGAGCCGCTCGCACCCAGGATCGAGATCACGTCGCCTTCGTGCGCATCGAGGGAAATGCCCTTGAGCACGTGCGCATCGCCGAAAGACTTGTGGATGTTGCTCGCGGAGAGCGCAATGGAGCTGCTGGTGTTCATGAGTTTCTCCCTCCGATTCAGGAATCGATATGCGTGTTTGGCACCGTCGTTGCCTTGAGCGATGCAGGCACAGGTTTCTTCGATACCGTTTCGTTACGATCACGCAGATGCGGCGAGAGCTTCTTTTCGAGCATCCCGAGCGCACGCACGATGATGAAATTCAGCACGAGATAAATGGCCGCGGCGCAGACGAACACTTCCATGGTCCGGTAGGTTCGCTGGATGATCTGCTGCGCGACGCCGGTCACGTCCCAGACGGTGACGAGACTTGCGAGCGCCGTCGATTTGACGAGCAGCACGGCTTCGGTGGAATACGCAGGCAGCGCATAGCGCAGCGTGATCGGTGCGATGATCCGGCGCAGCACCGTCCAGCGCGACATGCCGCATGCGAGCGCCGCTTCAATCTGGCCATGCGGCACGGACTGCAGACCGCCACGGATGATCTCGGCGGTATAACCTGCGGTGCACAACGCCAGCGAAAGAATCGCGCACGCATAAGGCTCGCGAAGCACAGGCCAGACGATGCTCGCGCGGACCGCGGGAAATTGCCCCAGCCCGTAATAAACAAGGAACATCTGGATCAGGAGCGGCGAGCCGCGAAACACCAGGATGTACGCGCGCGCGAACCGGTTTATCGCCCAGTTGGGGCTGACGCGCATCGCGACGATCACGAGCGAAAGCAGGCCACCCACAATCAGCGAGGCGAAGAAAAGCCCGAGTGTGGTCGGCACGGCGGCGAGGAGTTTCGACAACGTATCGCCGAGAAATTCGAAATCGATGTTCATGGTCGGATTCTCTTGGTACGTTCGTCTTAATGGCGCGCAAGCGTGCTGCGAAACGACCGGCCGATGCGCGCTTCAGCGCGATCGAAGACACGGTTCGACAGGCTCGTGAGGATCAGGTAAAGCGCCCCGCCGACCACATAGAACGTGAAGTACTGATGCGTCGATCCGGCCGCGACCTGGCTCGTGCGCATCAGTTCGGCGAGCCCCGTCACCGCGATCAACGCCGAATCCTTCAGGCTCAACTGCCACACGTTGCCGATCCCCGGCAGCGCAAAACGCACGACTTGCGGGATCAGCACGCGCCGCCACAGCGTCGGCGTGGACATGCCAATGGCGCGCGCCGCCTCGATCTCGCCACGGGACACGGCCAGCACCGCCGAGCGGTAAACCTCCGCCTGATAGGAGCCCGAAATCAGCCCGATGGCGAGCGCGCCGACCACAAACGGCGGCACACCGATAAATCCATCGGCGCCAAAAAACTGCCCGACGGCGGTGACCACCGAAGAACCGCCGAAGTAAAAGAGATAGATGATCAGCAGTTCGGGAATGCCGCGAAAGAGCGTGGTGTACGCATCGCCGATAACCCTCAGCGTGCGGCTGCGCGACAGTTTCGCGGACGCGACCATCGCGCCGAACACAGCGCCCACGGCAAGTGCGGCGATGGTCAGAAGCACGGTCATGAGCAGCGCGACCAGCAACGCGCCGCCCCACCCTTGCTCGCCGAAGCCGAGTAGTTGAACCAGATTCATCTTTTATCTCCTGCGGTGTTGCATCGTCCTGGGGGCGTTGATCAGGCAGCGATCAAATCAAGGCGTGGCGTCGACCTTCATCCACTTCATGGAAAGACGCTTGACGGTGCCGTCGGCGAGCGCCGCGGCGATGCCTTCGTCGAACTTGGCCTTCAGGTCCTTGTCAGACTGGCGGAATGCGAGCGCTTCGCCCGGACCCCAGACCGGTCCCGAGATCTTCGGTCCTGTGAAGGCCAGGCCCTTGTTTTCCGGCTTGGCGAACGCCGATGCCCAGTACGTGCTGTCGTCGAAGGCGACATCGATGCGGCCTGCCACCAGATCCAGGTCATGTTCCGGCGCGGTTTTGTACTCGCGGATGGTGGCAACGTCCTTGAAGTTCGTATCGATGAACTTCGTGTACACCGTGCCCGACTGAATGCCGATGGTCTTGCCCTTCAGCGCCACGCGCAATGCATCGACGGTGGTTTTGTCGTGGGCTGCGTCGCCCGTGAGTTTCACGATTTGCCCGGCACCGGGCTGCTTCGCAAGCGCAGCAGGCGCGTCACCGGAAGCGACGAACGCGGCCGGCGTGGATGCATAAGGCCGGGAGAAAGCGATGATCTTTTCGCGTTCAGGGGTGACCGAGATCGCGTCCATGAGCACGTCGAACTTGCCCGCTTGCAGCCCGGCGATCATGCCGTCCCAGTCCTGCGTCACGAGCTTGCACTGGATCTTGATGCGATCGCACACGTTCTGGATGAGCTCCGGCTCGAACCCGCCGAGTTTGCCGCCGGGCAGCGTGAGGTTCCACGGTTCGTACGCGCCTTCGGTGGCGATCGTGACGGTTTTCCAGTCCTTCGCCTGCGCATTGGCGGCGCCGAGCGCGATAACACCAACGGCCACCGATGCCGCCAGTCGAGCCAGCAAGTTCATTTTGCCTGTCATAGTTGAGCCACTTTTCCGAAAATGAGTGATTGACCGATTGGCGAATCGCCAACTTGTATAGACAAGCATGCATTGAACAAAAAGGACTGGCAACGATTTTTGTTCGCGGGCGCGAAAACCTAGGGAAAATACCGAGCGGCTTGACGGACAAGGCTTACGGGGAAGTTACGGGGATTAACGGAACGAATTCGGCGAAAAAACAGCGCACTTTGGGGGGAACGTCGCAAAGTTGTCTAGACACGACATTGTGCGAGATGCAGGGGAAAACCTCGATCATGGCGCGTTGCACGCCATGATCGTCGTGGACTCAACGCGTTATTCCAGACGCATCGAATAATCCGTGGCGCGCACATCCTTCGTCAATGCGCCAATCGAAATCCGGTCCACGCCGGTCTCCGCGATCGTGCGCACGCTATCGAAGTTCACGCCGCCCGATACCTCCAGCACTGCGCGTCCGGCCGTCAGGCCGACAGCGTCGCGCATGGCGTCGAAGCTGAAGTTGTCGAGCAAAACGGATTCCGCCCGATGCGCGAGCGCGGTCTCGAGCTGCTCCAGCGTTTCGACTTCGATCTGGATGGGCACGCCGGCATTCAGCGCGAGCGCCGAATCCATTGCCGCGCCTACGCCGCCGGCGGCGGCAATGTGGTTTTCCTTGATCAGGATGCCGTCATAAAGTGCGAGCCGCTGGTTCGCGCCGCCGCCGACACGGACCGCGTACTTCTGCGCGAGACGCAGGCCGGGCAGCGTTTTGCGGGTATCGAGGATCTGCGCGCGCGTGCCGTCTATTGCGTCAACAAAGCGCCGCGTCGCGCTCGCCACGCCCGAGAGCAACTGCAGGAAGTTCAACGCATTGCGCTCCGCGGTGAGCAGCGCACGCGCCGGGCCGCGCAGCAACACAACGGGCGAATCAGCACGCATCCGCGCGCCTTCCTGATAAAGCCATTCAACGCGAATCGATTCATCCACGCGCCGCATCACGCCCTCGAACCAGGGCACGCCGCAAAGCACCGCTTCCTCGCGAACGATGATCCGCGCTGTCCTTTCTATCTTCGCCGGGACCAGAAGCCCGGTGCGATCGCCATCGCCGATATCTTCGGCAAGCGCATCGGTCACGTTGCGTGCAAGCGCCTGGTCGAAGGCTGCGCCGTATTGCGCACGGATTTCATCGAATAAAGGGGAAACCAACTGACTGGCAGAAGTCATTCACGCCGCTCCAACGTTTGAAAACAACGAACCATCCTTCGCCAGATCGCCGCTCGCCTGCACGCGCTTCTTGTGACGCGCTGCGAAGTCGAGCATCCGGTCGATAGGAACACGCGCCCGTTCACCGGTCGCACGATCCACGAAAATCTCGTTGTTGCCGCGCTCCAGCACCGCGGCGAGATTGGTCAGCCCGTTCATGGCCATCCAGGGGCAATGCGCGCAACTCTTGCAGCTCGCGCTATTGCCGGCGGTCGGCGCTTCGATGAACTCCTTGCCCGGCGCCGCAAGCCGCATCTTGTGCAGAATCCCGAGATCGGTCGCAACAATGAAACGCTTCGCGTCGAGCTTGACGGCGGCATCGATCAATTGCGTGGTCGACCCCACCACGTCCGCCAACGCAACCACGCCTTCCGGCGATTCCGGATGAACGAGGATTTTTGCATCGGGATATTCGGCCCGCAGCAGATCGAGTTCGATGCCCTTGAACTCATCGTGCACGAGACACGAGCCTTGCCACAGCAGCATGTCGGCGCCGGTTTTCTTCTGGATGTACGAGCCCAGATGCCGGTCCGGCGCCCAGAGGATTTTCTCGCCACGCGCGTGCAGGTCGGCAACGATTTCCAACCCGATCGACGATGTCACCATCCAGTCCGCCCGCGCCTTCACAGCCGCGCTGGTATTCGCGTACACGACAACCGTGCGGTCGGGATGTGCATCGCAGAAAGCCGAGAATTCGTCGGCGGGACAACCGAGGTCCAGCGAACACGTGGCGTCCAGATCGGGCATCAGCACGCGCTTTTCCGGGCTGAGAATCTTCGCCGTCTCGCCCATGAAACGCACGCCGGCCACAACCAGCGTTTGCGCTGCGTGGTCGCGCCCGAAGCGCGCCATCTCCAGCGAATCCGCTACACAACCGCCGGTTTCATCGGCGAGCTCTTGCAGCTCGGCATCGACATAATAATGTGCGACCAACACCGCTTTCTCGCGCACGAGCAACGCGCGAATGCGCTCCTTCAACTCGCGCCTCTCTTCCTGCGACGGCGCATCAGGCACTTTCGCCCATGCTTGGCCGATGCCGCACGTCAACCCTTGCGGCAGGTCGTACTCGACGCTTTTTATCGCCTGTTCCATCGCTTGCCTGTCTCCAATCTCGTAAAAACGGCGCGCATGTTGCCGTTCCAAAACGACAAAACCCCGCCAGAGCGGGGTCTCGTAACGTCACGAAATTTTAGCGGATATCAGTGACGAAGGTTTCTGCGTTTCAGGTCGTGGTTCAGACCACTCGTCAGGCGTACCGGCGCAGGCGCGATGCGAAATCCTGCAGCGCCTTGATGCCGCTCTGCTCCGCCCGATGACACCAGTCCTGCAATTGCGCGAGCAGTTGTTCGCGCGACGCATTGGAACGGTCCCACATGGCAGCCAGATCCTGGCGCAACTCAATGTAGGTGCGCAGCTTGTGGTTGTCCGAGAACAGCGCCGGCAATTGCTGGCGTTGCGGCTCGTCGAGACCGGCTTCTTCCTTGTGCGCCCATTTGCGCGCACCGCGCATCAACTGGTATTTATCGGTGGAACCGCCGTCCTTCAGTTTCGACAATTCCTGACGATACGCACGCTTCATGGCCTTGCCGTAACGCGCCATCACTTCGTAGCGGTTCGACAAGACGGCTTGCAGCGTGTCGTGATCGAGCACGGGCTTCGATGCCGACAAACGCGGCGTGGGCGCGATCTTCTTGACCTTGGCCAGCTTGAACGCCGACATGATGCGGATATACATCCAGCCAATGTCGAATTCGTACCACTTGTTCGACAGCTTCGCCGACGTGGCGTACGTGTGGTGATTGTTGTGCAGTTCTTCGCCGCCGATCAGGATGCCGAGCGGAAAGATGTTCGTGCTGGCGTCCGACGAGTTGAAGTTGCGATAACCCCACCAGTGAGCAAGACCGTTGACCACGCCGGCGGCCCAGAACGGAATCCAGATCATCTGCACGGCCCAGACCGAAAGACCCACGATGCCGAACAGCGCAACGTCGACCACCATCATGATGCTGATGCCGAGAATCGGGTAGCGCGTGTAGACATTGCGTTCCATCCAGTCGTTCGGCGTGCCGTGACTGAACTTGCGCATGGTTTCCTCGTTCTTGGCTTCCGAACGATAAAGCTCGGCGCCTTCGAGCAGGACTTTCCAGATGCCGCGCGTTTGCGGGCTGTGCGGATCTTCTTCGGTCTCGCACTTGGCGTGGTGCTTGCGATGAATCGCGGCCCATTGGCCGGTCAGCATGCCGGTGGTCATCCACAGCCAGAAACGGAAGAAGTGACTGACAGCCGGATGCAGCTCCAGCGCGCGATGCGCCTGGCAGCGATGCAGGTAGACGGTCACGCCGATGATCGTGATGTGCGTCATCACGAGCGTGAACAACAGGATTTGCCACCACGTAAGGTCCAGCAAACCGTTGGCGAGAAATTCAAGCGATGAATTCAGCAAGGCAATTTACCTAAAAGGCGGTGAAATTTAGCCGAACGAAAACAGTATCGACGGCTGTTGGGTGCATGAAAGGATTATGCACGTGGTTCGACGGCATTTTACGTCAAGCGTTCCAAGTCTTTGTGTGCATGGAGGAAATTTTTGATTTCGCGCAAAAGCAACGGGAATTTTGACCGCTGGAAACGCGCTGATTCAAGTGCACTTAACCCCAATTCCGTCGTTTTTCAGAGTTTGACCACGGAATGGCTGTCATTCCGTGGTCAAGAGAGGCAGATACCGCTTATTCGGCGGCGACCTCTTCAACAGGTGTCTCTTTTGCCGGATTCGGGAGGCGTTCGAGCACCGCCGCGAAGAAACCGTCCGTTCCGTGCTTGTGCGGCCACAGTTGAAGGTAGTCACCAGTGTCGAGGTCAATGCGCTGTTCTGCGAGCACATCTTTCGCCGGGACCAGCTTGAACAGCGGGTGCGAGGCGAGGAACTGCGTCACTACGCCCTCGTTTTCCGCCTCGAGCATGCTGCATGTTGCGTAGACGAGACGGCCGCCCACTTTCACGAGCCGGGCCGCACTGGTCAGGATGGATAGCTGCTTCGGCGTCAGTTCAGCGACCGATTCCGGCGATTGACGCCATTTCAGGTCCGGATTGCGCCGCAGCGTGCCAAGGCCCGAACAGGGGGCATCGACGAGAACACGGTCGATCTTGCCTGCCAGCCGCTTGATCTTGGCGTCGTGCTCGCTGTCGATCAACACCGGATTGACGTTCGACAAACCGCTGCGAGCGAGGCGTGGCTTGAGTTTCGCAAGACGGCGGTCCGACACGTCGAAGGCATAGAGACGGCCTGACGAGCGCATCATCGCGCCCAGCGCCAGCGTCTTGCCGCCCGCGCCCGCGCAGAAATCCACGATCATTTCGCCGCGCCGGGGCGCAACCAGCGAGCACAAAAGCTGGCTGCCCTCGTCCTGCACCTCGATCCAGCCGTCCTGGAACGGTTGCAGGCGCGTGAGCGCCGGCTTGCCGTCCACCCGCACGCCATAAGGCGCGAACGGCATTTCACCGGCATCGATTCCCGCTTCGGTCAACGTCTTGATCACCTGATCGCGCGTGGCCTTGATCGGGTTCGCGCGCAAATCGAGCGGCGCCGGGTAATTCAGCGCGGCGGCGAGCTGGGCGAGTTCGTCGGTATCGAACCGCTTGGTCATCGCGTCGTAGATCCACTGCGGCAAGTTCGTGCGCACGCGCACCGGCAGGCTGCCCGGATCGATCTTCGAAACCTGGTTGAGCCACTGGTATTCATCGGCGGAGATAAACGGTTTTACCGCCGACAAACCCGCCGTCTGCATCAATCCCAGCAACGCGAGACGCCGCGCCAGATTGCCCGAGCCGCTTTCCGCGAGGTGCGAAAACTCCATCTTCCGGCGCAGGACCGCGAATACCGCTTCCGCGATAACCCCGCGTTCGTTGTGTCCGAGCTTCGGGTGCGCGCGGAAAAAACGGCTGGTGGCGGCGTCGGCGGGACCGCTGAAACGCAATACGTCCGCCAGCAACGTCTCTGTTTGTCCTATCAAAAATCCATGAAGCCTCATACGCCCTCCCCGGCAATGTCGGCAAAGAGCCATTGCGGCTCTGGTGGCGTGAGCACGACACGCTCGCCGTCGAGGGCCAAACGCCCTTCGACGAACCAGCGCACCGCGCGTGGGTAAATAATGTGTTCTGCGGCCAGCACCCGAATGGCGAGCGCGGCCGGATCGTCGCCGGCCATGACCGGCACCGCCGCCTGCGCGATGATCGGGCCATGATCCAGCGTCGGCGTGACGAAATGGACGCTTGCGCCGTGCAGGCGCACGCCGGCATCGAGGGCTTGCTGATGCGTTTTCAGCCCCGGAAAGCACGGCAGCAGCGACGGATGAATGTTGATCATGCGTCCCGCGTAACGTTGGACAAACGGATCTGTCAGCACGCGCATGAAGCCCGCGAGCACGACGAGATCCGGTTCAAAACGATCGATACTGCGTGCAAGCGCCTGATCGAAAGCTTCGCGGGACTCGAATTCGCGATGATCGACCGCATGTGTTTCAATGCCATTTGCCGCCGCGAACGCAAGTCCGGCGGCATCGGGGCGATTCGAGATGACAGCGGCCACCCGGGCCGGCCAGCCTTCGCGCGCGCAGGCCCGCACGACGGCTTCCATGTTGGTACCCCGCCCGGAAATCAGGATGACAATTTTTTTCATCGGGCGATTTTATCATTCGATGCCCGTAAAACCGTCCGATTCGGCGTCGCCCAGCGCGGGCGCGGCGTCCGCCGATCCGTGCGAGCGTTTATAATCGGACGCTTTGCAGCAATCGTGCTCGTGGCGCTGCAGCCCACCTAACTGTCAACCGCCGACCCAACCGCTATCGTGAGAGTCTTTCGCGGCCTACCCAATGCCGAGAGCCGCGCGCCCTGCGCGCTGACCATCGGCAATTTCGACGGTGTCCACCGCGGTCACCAGGCACTGCTCGCGCACGTCCGCGCCGCCGCGAACGCCCGCGGGCTGCCGGTCTGCGTGATGACCTTCGAGCCGCATCCCCGCGAATTCTTCAATCCCGCCGGCGCGCCGCCGCGCATCGCCATGTTGCGCGACAAGCTCGAAGCGCTGCGCACGAACGGGGTGGACCGCGTCGTGGTCGAGCATTTCAACAAGACGTTTGCCGCGCAGTCGCCGGACAGGTTTGTCGAAGATGTGATCGTGAACGGGCTGCATGCGCGCTGGGTGATGATCGGCGACGATTTCCGCTACGGCGCCAGACGCGCCGGCGATTTCGAGTCGCTCGAAGCGGCGGGACACAAATACGGCTTCGAAGTCGAGCAGATGGCGACCGTCGCGGACCTGAACGGCGCGCGCATTTCGAGCTCGGGCGTACGCGCATCGCTGGTTGCAGGCGACCTGGACGCCGCCCGGCTCGCGCTCGGACGCCCCTATGTCATCAGCGGACACGTGATCCATGGGCAAAAGCTCGGGCGCGATCTCGGTTTTCCCACGCTCAACGTCCCGATCGCGCACAAGCGGCCGGCGCTCGCGGGGATTTTTGCCGTGCGCGTGCATGGACTTGCGGCCGAGCCGTTGCCGGGCGTGGCGAGTCTCGGAATACGACCAACCGTCGATGATTCCGGCCGCGTCCTGCTCGAAACCTTCGTGCTCGACTGGCATGGCGACGCCTACGGCAAGCTCGTGCGGATCGAATTCCTGCAAAAGCTGCGTGACGAGGAAAAGTACGTGGACCTCGAAACCCTGACGGCGGCCATCGCCCGCGACGTGACAAACGCGCGCGCGTATTTCGCCGCCGACGTCAATTCAAGCGGCCGCGACAGCGGTTTCGCAACGTCGGCAACGGACCGAATTAGGTGAGCGCGTAGTGCCGGGACGCAAATCCCGACGCGCTGCCCGCTGCCTCGCTCATCACATCGCGGATACCTTTTCAAGCATTTCGAGCCCGTTCCCGGATGCCATCCAAGTCCGGAACCGCCGCTTCATCGAATCCATATCGAGTCATTCATGAGCAACAAGAAAGAAGCCAAGCCCCAGTCGAAATATCCGGTCAACCTGCTCGATACACCGTTTCCCATGCGTGGCGACTTGCCCAAGCGCGAGCCGCAATGGGTGAAGGAATGGCAGGACAACAAGATCTACGAGAAGATCCGCGCCGCCAGCAAGGGCCGCAAGAAATTCATCCTGCATGACGGCCCGCCGTATGCGAACGGCGACATCCATCTTGGCCACGCGGTGAACAAGATCCTGAAGGACATGATCGTGAAAGCGCGCAACCTGGCGGGCTTCGACGCGGTTTATGTGCCAGGCTGGGATTGCCATGGCATGCCTATCGAAATCCAGATCGAGAAGCAGTTCGGCAAGTCCTTGCCGGCGCGCGAAGTGATGGAAAAGGCCCGCAAATATGCGAGCGAGCAGATCGAAAAGCAGAAGCTGGGTTTTCGTCGGCTGGGCATTCTCGGCGACTGGGACAACCCGTACAAGACCATGAACTTCGTCAACGAAGCGGGCGAAATCCGTGCGCTGGGGAAGATCGTCGAGAAGGGTTATGTGTATCGCGGGCTGAAGCCGGTGAACTGGTGTTTCGATTGCGGCTCGGCGCTGGCCGAAGCGGAAGTGGAATACAAGGACAAGACGGATCCGACCATCGACGTGATGTTCGCCTTCGCCGAGCCGGAAAAAACCGCGCAGGCTTTCGGACTCACCGAACTGCCGAAGGGTGGCAATGAGGCGGAAGGCGGCATCGTGATCTGGACCACGACGCCGTGGACGATTCCCGCCAACCAGGCGCTGAACGTGCATCCGGAGATCGTCTACAGCCTCGTCGATACCGAAAAGGGTCTGCTGATCCTGGCGGAAGAACGTGTCGAGGAGTGCCTCAAGCAATACGGCGTGACCGGCACGACCGTCGCGACCACGACGGGCGAGAAGCTGAGCGGCCTGCGTTTTCACCATCCGCTGAGCGCGGCGCATCCGGGCTACAAGCGTACGGCGCCGGTGTTTCTCGGCGACTATGTGACGACGGAAAGCGGCACGGGGATCGTGCATTCGTCGCCGGCATATGGCGTGGAAGACTTCATCTCGTGCAAGGCGCATGGCATGACGGACGCCGACTTCATCAACCCCGTGATGGGCGATGGGCGGTACATCGAGTCGTTGCCGCTCTTCGGCGGCCTGTCGATCTGGGAAGCGAACGACCAGATCATCGAAGCGCTGCGCGGCGCGCACTCGCTGCTCAAGACCCAGAAGTACACGCACAGCTACATGCACTGCTGGCGCCACAAGACGCCGATCATCTATCGGGCGACGTCGCAGTGGTTCGCGGGCATGGACGTGAAGCCGAACGACACCTCACGCACGCTGCGCGAGACCGCGCTGGAAGGCATCGAGAACACCGCGTTCTTCCCGGCCTGGGGCAAGCAGCGCCTGTACAGCATGATTGCGAACCGCCCGGACTGGACGCTTTCGCGTCAGCGCCAATGGGGCGTGCCGATGGCGTTCTTCGTGCACAAGGAAACGGGCGATCTGCATCCGCGCACGCTGGAACTGCTTGAGGAAGTGGCAAAGCGCGTGGAGGTAAGCGGCATCGAGGCATGGCAAACGCTCGATCCCCAAGAACTCCTCGGCGACGAAGCCAACATGTACGAAAAGAATCGCGACACGCTCGACGTCTGGTTCGATTCCGGCACGACGCATTGGCACGTGCTGCGCGGCTCGCACAAGGATTCGCTGCAGTTCCCGGCCGACTTGTATCTGGAAGGTTCGGACCAGCATCGCGGATGGTTCCATTCGTCGTTGCTGACGGCTTCCATGCTCGATGGCCGTCCGCCGTACAACGCGCTGTTGACCCACGGCTTCACCGTCGATGGCGAAGGCCGCAAGATGTCGAAGTCGCTCGGCAACGGCGTCGATCCGCATGAAGTGTCGAACCGGCTGGGCGCGGAAATCATCCGCTTGTGGATTGCATCGACGGATTATTCCGGCGAGCTCGCGATCTCGGAAGAGATCCTGAAACGCGTGACGGAGACCTATCGGCGGATTCGCAACACGCTGCGTTTTCTCTTGTCCAATCTCTCCGATTTCGACTTCGAGAAGGACGCGCGTCCGGTCGGAGAATGGCTCGAGATCGATAAATACGCCGTCGCGCTCGCACAGAACCTGCAAGACGATGTCCTCGCGCATTACGAGAAGTTCGAGTTCCATCCGGTGGTGTCGAAGCTCGCGACGTTCTGCTCGGAAGATCTCGGCGGGTTCTATCTGGATGTGCTGAAGGATCGGCTCTACACCATGAAGCCCGATTCGAGCGAACGCCGCGCGGCGCAGACGGTGCTGCATCATATCGCCCATGGTTTGCTGCGCCTGGTCGCGCCGTATCTGTCGTTCACGGCGGAAGAGGCGTACAAGGTCCTGCAACCCGGCCGCGATACGATCTTCACCGAGGTTTATCACGACTACCCGCAAGTACCGGATGCCGGTGAGCTGCTCGACAAGTGGACGCTGATCCGCTCGGCGCGCGGCGACGTCACCAAGGCGCTGGAAGAAGCGCGCACGGCCAACCTGATCGGTTCGTCGTTGCAGGCTGAAGTGGAAGTGCGGGCAAGCGGCGCGCGTTATCAGGCGCTGACGAGTCTCGGCGACGACCTCAGCTTTGTGCTGATCACTTCGGCGGCGCAGGTCGTGGAAGTGGCGAGCGAAGCGGACGAAGGCGTCGATGTGATTGCATCGAAGTATCTGAAATGCGAGCGCTGCTGGCATTACACGGCGGACGTGGGGGCATCGGCGGAACATCCCGGCTTGTGCTTCCGGTGTATCAGCAACCTCTTCGGTGAAGGCGAAAAGCGGAGCGCAGCATAATGGCAAGAACGATGTCGAAACAAAGCAGTGGTTCCCTCGCGCCGTGGCTGGGTGTGTCGCTGATCGTGATTCTCTTCGATCAACTCTCGAAGATCGCTGTGGCGCGGGTGTTCAGCTACGCGGAACCCCACGCGCTTACGCCGTTCTTCAACCTGTTTCTTGTCTATAACAAGGGCGCGGCGTTCAGCTTCCTGGCTGCCGCCGGCGGATGGCAGCGCTGGGGTTTCACGGCGCTCGGCGTGGTCGCGGCGATCGTGATCGTCTATTTACTCAAGCGCCACGGCACGCAGCGTTTGTTCTGCACGGCGCTCGCGCTGATCATGGGCGGCGCGCTTGGCAATGTGATCGATCGCGTGGCTTATGGGCACGTGATCGACTTCCTGGACTTCCACGTCAACGGATGGCACTGGCCGGCGTTCAATCTCGCCGACAGCGCGATCACCATTGGCGCGGTGCTGCTCGTATTCGACGAACTGCGGCGCGTGCGCGGAGCGAAGTAACCCGCCTTACGGCGAGCTTTTTGGAGGCAGCGTTGGACACGGCAGAACTCGCAGGAAAGCATCTGGTACTCGGCCTGTCGGGCGGTATCGCTTGCTACAAGATTGCTGAGCTCACGCGGCTGCTGGTGAAAGCCGGCGCGACGGTTCAGATCGTCATGACCGAAGCCGCCACGCAGTTCATCACGCCTGTCACCATGCAGGCGTTGTCCGGGCGTCCCGTCTACACGTCGCAATGGGACGCGCGGATTGCGAACAACATGGCGCATATCGATTTGTCGCGTGAAGCCGATGCAATCGTGATCGCGCCCGCGTCCACCGACTTTATCGCGAAGCTCGCGCATGGCAATTGCGACGATCTGCTCTCCACGTTGTGCGTGGCGCGCGATTGTCCGCTGCTCGTCGTCCCCGCAATGAACCGCCAGATGTGGCAGAACCCGGCGACGCAACGCAACGTCGCGCAACTGCGTGCCGATGGCGTGCAGGTGCTCGGTCCGGACTCCGGCGCACAAGCGTGCGGCGAGGTGGGCGATGGCCGGATGCTGGAACCCTCGGCTACGTTCGAAGCGATCTGCGCGTTCTTCCAGCCGAAGATCCTGCAAGGGCATCGCGTGTTGATCACGGCCGGCCCGACCTTCGAACCGCTCGATCCCGTGCGCGGCATGACCAATCGATCATCTGGCAAGATGGGTTTTGCATTGGCGCGTGCGGCGGCTCAGGCCGGGGCCGATGTGCATCTGGTCGCCGGTCCGGTTACGCTGGAAACGCCCTGGGGCGTGGATCGGGAAGATGTGCAGACCGCGCAGCAGATGCACGACGCCGTGCTGCACGCTTCAGCCGATGCGGACATCTTCATTGCGGTGGCGGCGGTCGCCGACTGGCGTGTCGATCAAGTGAGCGAACACAAGATCAAGAAGGCCGCTGACCACGCCATGCCCACCTTCACGTTCATCGAAAATCCGGACATTCTCGCGACCGTCGCGCGTTTGCCGAATCCGCCGTATTGCGTCGGTTTTGCGGCGGAAAGCGGCGATCTCGAAGTGCATGGCGAAGAAAAACGCGCCCGCAAGAATGTGCCGCTTCTGATCGGCAATCTCGGGCCGCTGACGTTCGGTCTGGACGACAACGAGGTCGTGCTGTTCGAAGCATCGGGTATTACACGCCTGCCGCGCGCCGATAAAAAACTGTTGGCCCGTTTGCTCATCGCCGAAATTGCGAAGCGTGTGCCGCGCGGCGGATCGCTGCTGTCTTGACCGGATGGACCGCCATGCCAACCAGACTCTCCGTACTCGACCAAACACCGGTCATTCACGGCCACACCACCGCCGACGCCATCGCGGCCACGCTCGATCTGGCGCGCCTCGCCGATGACCTCGGCTACACGCGTTACTGGTGCGCGGAGCATCACGGTTTGCGGGGGGTATCGAATCCGTGTCCGGAGGTTTTGCTGGCGCGCATTGGCAGCATCACGCAGCAGATCCGCATTGGTTCGGGCGGCGTCATGCTGCCCTACTACAGCGCGTTCAAGGTGGCCGAGCAATTCCTGATGCTCGAAGCGCTGTTCCCGAACCGCGTGGACCTGGGCGTTGGACGCGCGCCCGGCGGCGATATGCGCACGGCGCAGGCGGTGGCCGCGGGCGACTACAATCGCGGCGATATTTTTCCGCAGCAGGTCGGCGAACTCGTTGGTTTGTTCGACGGCACCCTCCCCGACGATCATCTCGCGCACGGCGTTTTGCTGCAGCCTGAAATCGAAACGCGTCCTGAATTGTGGATGCTCGGTTCCAGCGACTTTGGCGGTTTGCTCGCAGCGCAACTGGGAATTCGCTTCGCGTTCGCGCATTTCATCAACGCGCAATACGGGCATCGGGTGGCGGAGGCGTATCGCGAACGGTTTGTATCGCGTAATGGGTCGAAGCCTTATCTTGCCGCCGCCGTATTCGTGATTTGCGCCGATACCGAAACCGAAGCGGCCGCGCTCGAACGCGCCGTGGATCTGCGCCGCGTGCAAATGGCTTATGGGCTGAACATGCCGATTCCATCCATTGCGCAAGGGGCGAACCAGGCGTTCGGCGAACGCGAACTGAACGTCATTGCGCGCGAAAAGAATCGCAGCATCATCGGTACGCCGGAGCGCGTGACCGAACAATTGCATGAACTCCAGCAACGTTTCGATGCCGACGAACTGATCGTGCTGACGGTGGCGGGAAGTTATCAGGCGCGTCTGCGCTCGTATGAACTGCTGACTGAAGCGTTCGAACTCAACAAACAGAACTCATGAAACTCGACATCAAGATCCTCGATGCGCGCATGCGCGATTACTTGCCCGCCTACGCCACGTCGGGAAGCGCCGGACTCGATCTGCGCGCGTGCCTGGACGCACCCATCACGCTCGAGCCGGGTCAGACCACGCTCGTGCCCACGGGCCTGGCGATTCATATCGAAGATCCGGGTTATGCAGCGCTGATTTTGCCGCGCTCCGGCCTGGGTCACAAACACGGCGTGGTGCTCGGGAATCTGGTCGGCTTGATCGACTCGGACTATCAGGGGCAACTGATGATCTCGACATGGAATCGCGGCGATACGGTGTTCACGCTGAACCCGCTTGAACGCCTTGCGCAACTGGTGATCGTGCCGGTGGTCCAGGCAACGTTCAATATTGTCGATGACTTCGCCCAGAGCGAGCGCGGCGCCGGTGGTTTCGGCAGCACGGGCAAGCACTGAGCTTCGGCCAACTAAAAAGCGCTTACGCGCGGCACGCCGCCGCGTAAGTCCTGATCACCTGCCGCACGCGATCCTGGACCAGCGCGAGCGGCTCGTTCTTCAACTGACCGCGCCGCACTGCCCAATATTGATCCGGCAAAAACTGGCTGAGCAGGTTCTCCGGAATCTTCAAGGCGCCCAGGTTATCCAGCAGCTTTTGCGCGGCTTTGGTGATCTCCGAATCAGCCCAGTAATAACGCACACGATCGCTGTAACTGTACGTGCGCAACACGCGCTGCTGTTCGGCATCGCCGTGATAATACTTTTCCCAGTTGCCTGGCTTGTCGAGCATCACACGCTCGACGACTGAGCGCAGATTCGAGCGCTTGTCCGCGGGGACCAACTGCGTTTCGATGTCCGCCAGCGCGTAAAGCGCCTCGCGCAACGCGAAGGTCACGCCCGGACCAACCTTGAGAATGCGGAAGCCATCACGGACCAATGCCGTCAACGCTTCGGAGGTCTGGTAATCGGTGGAATGCGCCTCGAAAACCATGCCGGGCAGATCGTCCAGCGCGCTCTTCAACGACTCTGCACGCGACGGCACATAGTCGATCACCTTCGTGTGATCGAATTCCACGCCCGGCTGCACGACCAGCGCGATCACGCGCGGCCACGTGTCCTCTACGCCCTGCTCTTCCCACGCCTTTTTGTGGACCGCAGCCGTTTCAATTGCGGCTGCGCGCGATGTCGGTTCAACGATCTCAAGTTCTTCGGCCGCGCCGCCGGGCACCGGCACTTCCGTGCCGATCACATACACCGGGCTCACGCTGAGACTCGCGCGCTTTATGGCCGCTTCGGCCATCGCGCACAAACGCGCGGCGCGCGATGCGACGACTGCGTCCGACAAACGCTCGGGATCATCGGCGCAAGCCATGCTGGTATCGAGGTGAATCTTCGTGAATCCCGCCGATGCATACGCATCGATCAACGCATCGGCGCGTTTCATCGCTTCTTCAGCCGGCAAATGACGCCATGCGTTCGGTCCGAGATGATCGCCGCCGAGAATCAGATGCTCATGCGGGAAGCCGACACGCTTTGCAATCGAGCGCACGAACTCCACGAAATCGGCGGGCTTC
Organism: uncultured Caballeronia sp.; assembly: GCF_964243625.1. Classification (NCBI taxonomy): domain Bacteria; kingdom Pseudomonadati; phylum Pseudomonadota; class Betaproteobacteria; order Burkholderiales; family Burkholderiaceae; genus Caballeronia; species uncultured Caballeronia sp. The sequence goes on along the minus strand of NZ_CAXTGZ010000059.1, from coordinate 872 downwards.
ATGCCCGTGTAGCCGCCGTACTGGTCGACCTGATTCGATGTCGATTCAATCAGCAACGGCGTGCCGTCTTCCAGCGCCTGCCGCATGGCCGCTTCCAGCACCCACGGATGCGCGGAACAAATCGAATAGATGCCGGCAAGCCATGCCGAAGCGGGATGTGCATTGCTCAAGCGCGAGACGATCGAATTCATGACATTACTCCGTGGCTGTTTTCAAAAACGCGTCGAGCTCGGCGAAGGTCGCCGTGCCTTCCATCGGGCCTTTCACGCCGACCGCCCGCGCCCCGCTTGCGCTCGCATATTTGAGCGCCGCCTCCACGTCCATGCCTTGGGCGCGGCAACTGATGTACGTCGCGCCGAAGCAATCGCCCGCGCCCGTCGGATCGAGTTCCTCGACCTTGAACGCCGGGCGATGCGTCTCGCCGTTGGCATCGAAGAAACTGCAGCCTTCCGCACCGCGCTTCACCACCACTTCCTTCACGCCGCGCTTGAGCAGCTCGTCGATAGCCCCACGCTCCGACGTCGCGCTCGCGAGCAACGTCACTTCATGCCCGCTTGGCAGGAAGACGTCGGTGTAATCGAGGATGAAGTCGAGCGCATCGCGCATTTCCGGAATCCGCAGCATTTCCTTGCGGATATTCGGATCGAAACTTACCGTCCCGCCATTCGTCTTGACCGTTTCGATCGCCTGTTTCATCGCTTCGATAATCCGAAAAGAAAACAGCGACGATCCCATCACGTGAAAATTGCCGCAGCTTGCAAGCAGGTCTTCACGAAGATTCGCCACCGACAACTGCGCCGACGCGCTGTTCGTGATGTTGTAGATGAAATCCCGATCGCCGTCCTCACGGTACGTCACGAACGCGCTGCCCG
>NZ_CAXTGZ010000058.1:0-18403 GCF_964243625.1 uncultured Caballeronia sp. | reverse complement strand
CTCTCATTTCCCCTCTTCCCGCGCGCAAGACGCCTCTTACCGAATCACAAACGAATTCTTTCGCCAGAACTGTCTCGTGTATCCTGAATTCTGGCGACCGGAACGTCCGGGCGCTGCAATACAAGGGTCCACCATGGATTTCAACAAACAGGCTGCGAAAGCCGCGGTGTGGTTGCTCGGCAGCGCCCTGCGGCCGGCCAGCCTGAACTTGGGAAGATTTGCCAGGTGAACGAGCCGCAACGCTTTACGGTCCGGCATACGAGCGTGTACCGATACTCGGAACCGGTCGATTTCGGCGAGCATCGAATGATGTTCAGGCCACGATCCAGCCACGATCTCCGGCTGGTCACCACGCAACTGAAGATCACGCCGGAACCGGCGCGACTGCGCTGGCTGCACGATGTCTTCGATAATTCGGTGGCCGTCGCCACCTTCGACACGCAGGCGACCGAGCTGACTTTCGAAAGCGAAGTGACGCTCGAGCACTTCGAGTCGCCGCAGCCGGACTACGCGCTGGAACGCTACGCGCTCACGTTCCCGTTCGCGTACACCAACGAGGAAGCATCGGATCTCGTCAACGCGCGCAACCGCCCGGAACCGGACGGAGATGTCGACGCGTGGGCCCGCCGGTTCGTTGCGCCCGGGGAAAGCACGGGCACGATGGCGCTCTTGCGGGCAATGACGCAGGAGATCAACGACGATTTCAAGTACGTACGGCGCACGGAAAAAGGCGTGAATCGTCCCGCCGATACCCTGCGTCTGCGCAGCGGCAGTTGCCGCGACTTCGCGGTGCTGATGATGGACGCCGTCCGGTCGCTTGGATTGGCGGCGCGCTTCGTGAGCGGCTACATCTTCGTGCCCGAACGCGACACCACGCGCGGCGGCGGCGCCACGCACGCGTGGCTGCAGATCTATCTCCCGGGCGCGGGCTGGGTCGATTTCGACCCGACGAACAGCATTGTCGGCAATCGGCACCTGATACGCGTCGCGGTTGCTTGGGATCACCATCAGGCCCTGCCGCTGTGGGGAACCTGGAATGGCGAGCCCGGATCGTTTCGCAGCCTCGATGTCGAGGTCAGTGTGACCGAGAACCAGTGACGTTTTCTTTTATAGTTCACAGCAAAGGGCAGCTCCCATGAAACTCCGCGTTGGCTACGAACTGGTCTACGAGTGTCCGCAACCGACACCAATGCTGCTCATGCTGAATACACACTTTTCAGTCGCGCCGCAGGTGTTGCTGGCCGATGTGCTGACGGTCAATCCGCCGGTGCCCATCTCGCAGTATCGCGATGGCTTCGGCAACCTGTGCAGCCGGCTGGTGGCGCCGGCGGGACGGATATCGCTGTCGACCTCCGCGTTGCTCGAAGTGTCCGGCGAATTCGAACAGCCCGGGCCGAATGGCGAACAGCATCCGGTGGAAGATTTGCCGAACGAATGCCTCGTGTTCCTGCTCGGCAGCCGTTATTGCGAAACCGATCTGCTGTCCGACTTCGCGTGGAAGCAGTTCGGCGCCACGCCGCCCGGACGCGCGCGCGTGCAGGCGATTTGCGACTTCGCCCACAATCACATCGTCTTCAACTACGCGCACGCGCGGCCGACGAAAACCGCGTTCGAGGCCTATCAGGAGCGCCAGGGCGTCTGCCGCGACTTTGCACACCTGGCCGTGACGCTATGCCGGGCAATGAACATCCCGGCGCGATATTGCACGGGTTATATCAGCGACGTAGGCCTCCCGCCACCCTACGCAGCGATGGATTTTGCTGCGTGGTTCGAGGCGTTCATCGGCGGAAGCTGGCAGACGTTCGACGCACGCAACAACGCGCCACGTATTGGACGCGTGCTGATGGCGCGCGGCCGCGACGCCGCGGATGTGGCCATCAGCAACACCTTCGGACCTACCGCCTTGCTCAAGTTCGATGTTGTTTGCGAGCCGGAAGAAGCGCGGGTTTGATTCGGGATTCTAAGTATCCTGGTGCGCGGCGCGGGTCGAGCTGCGCCCGCACGTGCCCGCGCCTTGCCCACGACTTGCCCGCGCCTTGCCCGCGCCTTGCGGCACATTCTCATCCGGGCGATAATTCGCCCGGAGATTTGCGCGCAACCTGGTTCTTGCGCCGGCTTGACAGACCAACCGTTCCCCCCCTACACGTCCTCGTGCCAGAACAGCCGGAGCCATTGAATTTCAATGGCTTTTTTTCTGGGCGGGACTTTATCGGCTTCGCGCCGTTGCCAATTCATTGCCGTGAACTTCGACGACTACTGTCAGCAAAAAGCTGCGCCCGATGGCTCCAGCACCTACTACGCGCTGCGTCGCGCGCCCGCTTCGCGCCGGCCGCTCCTGACCGCGGTCTACGCCCTGCGCCGCGAACTCGAGGAAACGGCCAAGGAGACGAGCGATCCCACTATCGGACGGACCAAACATGCGTGGTGGCAGAAGGAACTGGCAAGCCTCTTCGGCGGCGAACCGGCGCACCCGGTCACGAAGGCCATCGCGGCGCATCAGGCCGGCACGCCGGTCCTTGACGACGAAGGCCGCGGATATGTCGGCAACATGGTCGATGGCTATGAACTCGATCTGGAGCAGGCGCGATATATCGACTGGGCGGGTCTTCGGCGATATCTGGATAACGCGGGCGGCGCGTTTGCGGTGATCGTCGCGCGGGCCACGGCGCGCCACCCTGAAAACGTTCCAAACTGGGCGATGGCGCTGGGCTCGGCCTTGATGCTCGCGGAGCGCGTGGAAAACATCGGCGACGACGCGCGTCATGGCCGCATCTATCTGCCCATCGACGAACTGCAGCGCTTCGGCGTCACGGCGGCCGATCTGATCAACCGCAAATACAGCGACGCGTTCACCGAACTCATGCGCTTCCAGACGGGCCGTGCCCGTGACGCGCTGAACCAGGCGCTGGCCGCCATTCCCGCCGATGAACGCCCGACACAGCGCGTGCTGCGCTCGCACGCGGCGTTATCGCTGGCCTTGCTCGATGAAATCGAGCGCGAGGATTTCAAGGTCTTGCATCAGCGCATCGCGCTCACGCCCATCCGCAAACTGTGGATTACGTGGCGGGTTCGCTAGGCGCGCATTATTGGCAGCGTTTCAAACTTGCCGCCGAGAACGGCGTCGGCGTTCATGCCGCGCCAGGACCCCAGAACAGTTGCATACAAATGCCGGAAGTCCACGTTCATTGGCAGGTTGCCGTTGCCGTCGAGCCTAGAGAGTGCGGGCGCGGCGCCGTATAAACCGCCGTTCACCCGGCCACCCAGAAGGAAGTGCGGCGCGGCCGTGCCGTGATCCGTGCCGCGGCTGTCGTTTTCACGCGGACACCGGCCGAATTCCGAGTACGTCATGACAAGGGTGTCGTTCCATCGACCGAGTTCGGTCAGTGCGGATCGCACTGCGGCCAATCCATTCGATAACTGGCCAAGCAAACGCGCGTGCTGTATCGGCTGGTTCTGATGAGTATCGAAGCCGTTGAGCGTAAGGCGAATCACCGACAAGGCTCGCGTGCTTGCAAGCGCTTCCATCGCTGTCCTGGTTGATGTTCCAAAGGGATCGGCGGGGAATGTCGTTTCGAAGCCTCCCGCGCCAAACGCCCGTGCAAGCCAGCCATCGCGAAGGTACTGGTCTGCGTGCGACGCGGTGTCCCAGATTTCCATCGATCGAAAATGCGAGAGGTTTTGCTGCGGGTAGCCGACGCCCTGCACGATGGCAAGTTGTCCGTCGCGCCACAGCGGCATCAGCGGCTGCATTGCCGGATGAAGCCCGCTGCGCTCGTCGAGCTGCAGCACATGGTCCCGATGGATTCCGATGGTCGGACGCAAGGCCGCGTAAGCGGGATCGGCAAACGGAATCACGGTATTCAAGCCGTCGTTGCCGCCTTTCAGCTCGACCAGAATCAGCACCATGCCTTGAGCTGCCGGCGGAGCCTGACGAGCGATCGCACTCGTCGATGGCGCCATCGCACAAACACCGAGTGCGCAAGCAACAAAAAGAAAATCGCGCCGGTTCATAGGCGCGCTTGCGTTCCGGGAACGGCCGGCATCAGACGGAAAGCAATCACCGCTTATACAGATCCCTGACCGCTTCCTCGATGTGCTGGCGCAACAGCCTGCGTTCATCGGCGGTCATCACGCCGTGCCGTGGCGTACGTTCGGGCGGTTGCGGGTCAACCGGTGGCGGCTGCATGACAGGCATTTGCTGCGCTTGAGTGTTTCCAGACTGCTTGCCCATTCGATGCTGTGCGCGCATCAGGCGGCCATCGAAACTGCGGCTCCTTTGCGGGCGCGCACTCGACCCGCCGGCAGTTGGATTCTCGCCGACATCCGAATTCAGATAACCCGATGACGACGCCCACGACGAATCCGGCCGGTCAAACGCCGACGCATTGCGACTGGAGGATTGGGATGGTTGCGCGAAAGCACTGCGCACGGCAAACACGGCGTAAAACGCGCTAGCGATCAGCGTTAGTCGGATGATGCGCATGTTGCGCACAGGTTTGCGCCGCCGCGCTCCCTTCATGTTGTTCCCTTCGTTGCTCGACAACCGGACAGTCTCAGGCTCTTTGGCGTGCTTGCGTGGCAGGCAAGGTGGACGGTCATGCCGCCATGTTGCTGACGCGCAATCGTTGTACTAATGGAGTATCTACCGAATGACGGGCTTAGGTAAAGGAGTGTACGCATAGAACCTTTACGTCGTGCCACAGTCCCCGTAAATTTTGTAACTATCTGTTACCTTATAATTCACGCAAACTGCTCCTCTTTCTAATCGCGCTAAGATGCCGGAATGGAAACCAAAAATCCCTCAAAAATACTCGTAGTCGACGACGATCCCCGTTTGCGCGATCTTTTGCGGCGTTATCTCGGCGAACAAGGCTTTAATGTCTATGTCGCTGAAAATGCACCGTCGATGAACAAGCTCTGGGTACGCGAACGTTTCGACCTGCTCGTGCTCGACCTGATGTTGCCGGGGGAAGACGGCCTGTCGATCTGCCGGCGACTGCGCGGCAGCAATGACCGCACGCCGATCATCATGCTCACGGCCAAGGGCGAAGACGTGGATCGGATTGTCGGGCTGGAAATGGGTGCCGACGATTACCTTCCGAAGCCATTCAATCCGCGCGAGCTCGTAGCCCGGATTCATGCCGTGCTGCGCCGGCAGTCGCCGTCGGAATTGCCGGGTGCGCCGTCCGAAACTGCTGAAGTGTTTGAATTCGGCGAGTTTGCCTTGAATCTCGCCACGCGCACGCTGACCAAGAATGGCCAGGAAATCCCGCTGACCACGGGTGAATTCTCCGTGCTGAAGGTTTTCGCGCGGCATCCGCGTGCGCCGCTGTCACGTGAAAAACTGATGGAACTGGCGCGTGGCCGTGAATACGAAGTGTTCGACCGCAGTCTCGATGTCCAGATCTCCCGGCTGCGCAAGCTGATCGAGCCGGACCCGAGCAGCCCACGCTTCATCCAGACGGTGTGGGGTCTCGGCTACGTCTTCATTCCGGACGGCGCGGCTTGAGCATTGAGTACCAGTTGAGTTCTGATTGAGTCCTCGCAAACGCGCTTCATGCGCGCCACAAGCACGAGCGTCAACGACCCATGCGGATTGACAGGCGGCTACTGACGCTCGCGTTCGGCGGCCTGTTCTGGCGGACGTTCGCCCTCATCGCGCTGTTGATCGCGGTGAGCATTGCCGCCTGGTTCCAGAGCTTTCGCGTGATCGAACGCGAGCCGCGCGCGCAGCGCGTCGCGCTGCAGTTGGTCGCCGTCGTCAAGCTCACCCGCACCGCCCTCCTTTATTCCGATCCCGACCTTCGCCGCGCGCTGCTGCAGGATCTGGAAAGCAATGAAGGCGTGCGCGTGTATCCGCGCGAAACCACAGATAAATACCGTCTCCAGCCCGACGAATCGCTGAACCGTCTGATCGAGCGCGACGTTCGCGGCCGCCTGGGCAACGACACGGTCATCGCGCAATCGGTGAACGACATCCCGGGCGTCTGGATCAGCTTCAAGATCGACGACGACGATTACTGGGTCGCGCTCGACCGCGATCAGCTCGATACCGTCACCGGCCTGCAATGGGCCGGCTGGGGCATCTTTGCGCTCGCGCTGTCGCTCTTTGGCGCGGCGTTCATCACCAGTCTCGTCAACAGGCCGTTCGCGCGCCTCGCGCTCGCCGCGCGCAAGGTCGGCTCGGGACAATCACCCGAACCGCTTCCTGAACGCGGCATGGGCGTTGCCGCCGAAACCAATCGAAGCTTCAACCAGATGGTGCAGGACCTCGAGCAACTCGATGCCGACCGTGCGCTGATGCTCGCCGGGATCTCGCACGACTTGCGCACGCCGCTCGCGCGTCTGCGGCTGGAAACCGAGATGAGCCCCTCCGACGAAGCGACGAAACTCGCGATGGTCGATGACATCGAACAGATGGACATGATCATCGGGCGTTTCCTCGACTACGCGCGGCCGATGCAGCGCATGGCCGAGGCTGTGGATCTGTCGATGATCGGCGGCGAGATGACCGCGCGCTTTCTCACCGAGGAAGGCGTGTTGATGAAAACCGATCTGGCACAAGGCGCGATTGTCGAGGGCGATCCCACCGATGTGCGTCGCGTGATCGGGAATTTGCTGGAAAACGCGCGCAAGTATGGCCGCAGCGCCGCCGATGACGTCGCGCGGATCACGTTGCAAACCCGTGTGAACCATGGCCGCGTGGAGTTATCGGTGATGGACGAAGGACGCGGCATTCCCGAAGACCAGGTTGCGCTGATCACGCGGCCCTTCTATCGCGTCGATACCGCCCGCACGCAGGCCAACGGAACCGGATTGGGCATGGCGATCGTGCAACGGCTGGTGACGCGTCAGCGCGGCACGCTGCGGCTGCGCAACCGTTCGCCGCACCCAGGGTTCGAAGTCACCATCGACTTTCCGGCCATGGAAAAACGCACACTGCGATCATGAAGTTTCATGCAGGCCCAAGGGTTTCGCCATGGCGTTCAATGTGCACAGTGGTTTCAAATGCCTATCGGTCCATTCGTTAAAAGCTATTTGGAGTGTTAGTCAAAATCTATTGATACCATTGCTCAATAGGGTTATAGTGGACTTCGTTCAACGCAGCGCTCTCGCCAGATCAACGGCTTTGAGTTTGATGCTGCGTCATGTGAGCGTTACAGCGATCAGGTAGTCTTGGTTTTTCTTCCAACGAACACAGGAGTATTCATATGAAGACCGTGGGCGATAAAGTTGAAGCTTTCACCGTTACAGCTGCAAAGCCGGGTTTCAACAATCACGAAGAAAATGGCGTATCGGCATTTGAAGAGATCACCGAGCAGTCGTTTCCTGGCAAGTGGAAAATCCTGTATTTCTATCCGAAGGACTTCACGTTCGTCTGCCCGACGGAAATCGTCGAGTTCGGCAAGCTGAACGGCGACTTCGCAGACCGTGACGCAGTGCTGCTTGGCGGCAGCGTGGACAACGAATTCGTCAAGCTGGCATGGCGCCGTGAGCACAAGGACCTGAGCAAGCTGAACCACTACTCGTTCGGCGACGTGAAGGGCGAACTGATCGACCAGCTCGGCGTGCGTGACAAGGAAGCGGGCGTGGCGTTGCGGGCAACGTTCATCATCGATCCGGACAATGTGATCCAGCACGTTTCCGTGAACAACCTGAACGTCGGCCGCAGCCCGGAAGAAGTGCTGCGTATTCTCGACGGCCTGCAAACGGACGAACTCTGCCCGTGCAACCGCGCTGTCGGCGGTACGACGCTGTAATTGCATATGTACCGGCGAGGCCTTCATGGCTGCGCCTCAGCCCGTCCGCTTTACGAGTCAAGCTCGAGCCGGCGGGCTTTTTTATCGGTTATTGGATAGGAGAAATTTATGGAATTCCTCGCATCGATTAAAGAACTGATTCCTGATTACGCAAAAGACATCCGGCTGAACGTGGACGGGACGATTGCGCGGTCATCGCTGGAAGGCAATGATGCCGTCGGCGTGGCGCTCGCGGCCGCCTATGCCGCGAAGGCTACGAAGATCGTGACGCTGATTCGCGAGTCGGGCGTGTTGTCGGCTGAGGAAACGAACGGCGCGTTGACCGCTGCCGCGTTGATGGGCATGAACAACGTCTGGTATCCGTACCTGGAAATGGCCGATAACGCCGACCTGAAGACGCAGCCCGCCGCTTTGCGGATGAATGCGTACGCCACGCACGGCGGTCTGGATAAACGGCGTTTCGAGATGTTTGCGCTGGCGGCATCGATTGTCGGGAAGTGCCATTTCTGCGTGAAATCGCACTACGAGAATCTCGTAGGCGAAGGCATGAGCACGACGCAATTACGCGATGTCGGACGCATTGCCGCGGTGATCGTGGCGGCTCAGTTGGCGATTACGGCTGAAGGGAAGTAAATCGATCAAGCGCGCCGGAGGATTCTCCGGCGCGACTATTATCAACTGCATTTTTCAGGCATCGATTCCCGTACGCATCAACAGTACCGCCGCCTGCGCTTCAATCCCCTCTTTCCGGCCCAGATAGCCCAGCTTCTCGTTGGTCTTCGCCTTCACGTTGACGCGGCTCAACGGCAGTTCCAGATCTTCTGCGATATTCGCGCGAATCGCCTCAATAAACGGCGCAAGCTTCGGCGCCTGCGCGATCACGGTCGAATCGACGTTCATGATCGCAAACCCCGCCTCCGAAACCCGCGCAAATGCCTCGCGCAATAAAACACGGCTATCGGCGCCTGAGAATTCGGCATCCGTATCGGGAAAATGACGGCCTATATCGCCCATTGCCGCTGCGCCGAACAAGGCGTCCGTAACCGCGTGCAGCAGGACATCGGCGTCCGAATGCCCGAGCAGGCCGCGTTCATAAGGAATCGTCACCCCGCCGATGATCAGCGGCCGTCCCTCGACCAGTTGGTGAACGTCGTAGCCTTGTCCGATTCTGAAATCCATCGATAATCCTAAAAGGTTAAGCGGTGAGCGAAATGAAATATCAGACAGCGCCGAGCATGGCTGTCGCCAATGCGAAATCCTCGGGATACGTGACCTTGAAGTTGCGCAAACTCCCCTGAATCAATCGCGGCGCGTGTCCCAGCCATTCGATGGCGCTCGCTTCATCGGTGAGGTCGTGGCCGTCTTGCCGGGCCCGCGTGATTGCATCGCGCAACATCCCGAGACGGAACATCTGCGGCGTCTGTGCCTGCCACAAGCCGTTGCGCGACTCGGTGCGGGCAATGCGCCCTTCGTCGTGCGCCGTGCCTTCTGCCTCGATGCGCTTTAACGTATCCGCTACGGGCAGCGCCAGAATCCCGCCAACCGGATCGTTCTTTAGCTCACCCACGAGCTTGCGCACCATCTCGGGTGTGAGACCGGGGCGCGCCGCATCATGCACGAGCACCCAGTCGTCTTCCCGGGCGCCAAAGCCTGCCAGCGCCGCCAGGCCGTTGAATACAGAAGCTTGCCGCGTCGCGCCGCCGCAGCGTTGCACGGCGAAGCGCAGGCCCGCGAAACGGCGGTCATCGAAGTGATGATCGTTCGGCGCCAGCACCACGAGCGTCTGGGCAAACTCGGAGCAGGCATCGAAGGCAGCGAGGGAATAGCGCAGCATCGGATGACGGCCGACGGTCTGATATTGCTTCGGCATGGGGGCGCCGGAACGGCTGCCGGAACCGGCACATGGGATGAGGGCGAACAGGCGGGAAGTCACGAGTTGAAAACGCCCAAGTCAAAAGTGAAGCCCGGATTTTATAATAGGACTATCGCGACCATGCCGGTCCCGCATGCACTTTCGCACGCGAACGGTTCCCCGCACACTTTATGCCTTCAAAAGCCGTCAGTTTGCAGTCAACGTCCCCTATCGCACTCGTCAAGGCTGGTCAGCGCTTTGCCTTCGATGGCGCCACCGGTTCATCCGACGCGCTCGCTCTCGCGCGTTACCACCTCGCAAACCGCGAAAACGTCCCGTTATTGGTCGTGATGTGCGCGAGCGCGGTGGACTCCCAACGTCTTTCGGTCGAAATCCCGTTCTTCGCGCCGGACGCCCGGGTCAGGCTGCTGCCCGACTGGGAAACGCTGCCCTACGACACGTTTTCGCCCCATCAGGACCTGGTTTCAGCGCGCCTTGCGACGCTGCACGACCTCGGTGAAGGCCGTTGCGACATCCTGCTGGTGCCCGCCACCACGGCGTTGTACCGGATGCCGCCGGCATCGTTCCTGGCCGCGTACACGTTCTCGTTCACGCAGGGCGAGCGGCTCAACGAGGCGAAACTCAAGAGCCAGTTGACGCTCGCGGGGTATGAGCATGTGAGCCAGGTCGTGCGTCCGGGCGAATACTGCGTGCGTGGGTCGTTGCTGGATCTGTTTCCGATGGGCTCGCCGTTGCCGTACCGGATCGATTTGTTCGACGACCAGGTGGATTCCATCCGCGCCTTCGATCCGGACACGCAACGCAGTTTGTACCCGGTCCGCGATGTGCGTCTGCTTCCAGGGCGCGAATTTCCCTTCGATGAACCCGCCCGCACCGCCTTCCGCAGCCGCTGGCGCGAGGTTTTCGAAGGCGATCCGAGCCGTTCATCCATATACAAGGACATCGGCAATGGTGTGCCGGCAGCGGGTATCGAGTACTACCTGCCCTTGTTCTTCGACGAAACAGCCACGCTTTTCCACTATTTGCCGCAAGACGCGCAACTGGCGTTCGTCGGCGACATGGACGCGGCAATCAAGCGCTTCACGAACGACACGAAGCAGCGCTACAACTTCCTGTCGCATGACCGCGAGCGGCCGCTGCTCGAACCAAAGCGTCTCTTTCTTTCCGACGACGACTTCTTTTCCTTCGCCAAACCGTTCGCGCAGATCAAGTTTCCGCCCTCGCCCGAGGGCGGCTGGGCCGTGCCGCTGCCGGGCCTTGCCGTGGATCGGCATGCCGAAGATCCGTTGCTCGCGCTGCGCCATTATCTGGAGCAGACGCCCAATCGCGTGCTGCTCGCCACGGAATCGGCGGGTCGTCGCGAGACGATCCAGCAGCTTCTCGCCGACAACGGCCTGCGCGCCGCCATCGACGACACGTTCCAGCAATGGCTGACGGGCGACGCCAAGTTTTCCCTGGGCATCGCGCCGCTCTCGAACGGCTTTTCGTTGCCGGGCGAAGGTCTCTCGATCGTCACCGAAACCGAGCTATACGGACAACTCACGCGCCGCGCCGGACGACGCCGCCAGGAACAGGCGAGCAACGTCGACTCGATGGTGCGCGACCTCTCCGAGCTGAAAATCGGCGATCCGGTCGTGCATACGCAGCACGGGATCGGACGGTATATGGGGCTGGTATCGATGGATCTCGGCGAAGGCGAGACCGAGTTTCTCCATTTGCAATATCAGAACGAAACCAAGCTCTACGTGCCGGTCGCGCAGCTTCATGTGATTTCGCGCTACAGCGGCGCGGACCCGGACACCGCGCCGTTGCACACGCTCGGGTCGGGCCAGTGGGACAAGGCAAAACGCAAGGCTGCGCAGCAAATCCGCGATACCGCCGCCGAGCTGCTCAACCTTTACGCGCGGCGGGCGCTGCGCCAGGGCCACGCGTTCCCGCTCGAAGCGCGCGACTACGCGAAGTTCGCCGAAAGTTTCGGCTTCGAGGAAACGCCGGACCAGGCCGCGGCGATTACCGCTGTCATCGGCGATATGACGAGCGGCAAGCCAATGGACCGTCTGGTCTGCGGCGACGTGGGTTTCGGCAAGACGGAAGTCGCACTGCGGGCGGCGTTTATCGCGGTGCTTGGCGGCAAACAGGTCGCGATCCTCTCGCCCACCACCCTGCTCGCCGAACAGCACACGAACACCTTCACCGACCGTTTCGCCGACTGGCCCGTGAAGATCGCCGAGCTGTCGCGCTTCAAGAGCACGAAGGAAGTGGCAGGGTCGATCCAGGCAATCAACGACGGCACTGTCGATATCGTCATCGGTACGCACAAGCTGCTGTCCAGCGACGTGGTGTTCAAGCGGCTGGGGCTCGTGATCATCGACGAGGAACACCGTTTCGGTGTGCGGCAGAAGGAAGCGTTGAAGGCGCTGCGCGCTGAAGTCGATGTGCTCACGCTCACCGCCACGCCCATTCCGCGCACGCTCGGCATGGCGCTGGAAGGCTTGCGCGACTTTTCGATCATCGCGACCGCGCCGCAAAAACGTCTCGCGATCAAGACCTTCGTGCGCCGCGAGGAAGACGGCGTGATCCGCGAGGCGATGCTGCGCGAGCTCAAGCGCGGCGGTCAGGTTTATTTCCTGCACAACGAAGTCGAGACCATTGAAAACCGTCGTTCGATGCTCGAAAAACTCGTGCCCGAAGCGCGCATTGCGGTCGCGCACGGACAAATGCACGAACGCGAACTCGAGCGCGTAATGCGCGACTTCGTCGGCCAGCGCGCGAACGTGCTGCTGTGCACGACGATTATCGAAACCGGGATCGACGTGCCGAGCGCAAACACCATCCTGATCCATCGCGCCGATAAATTCGGCCTCGCGCAGTTGCATCAGTTGCGTGGCCGTGTCGGGCGTTCGCACCATCAGGCGTATGCGTATCTGCTCGTGCACGATCCGGCCGCGCTCACGAAACAGGCGCAGCGGCGGCTGGAAGCGATCCAGCAGATGGAAGAACTCGGTTCGGGCTTTTACCTCGCCATGCACGATCTGGAAATTCGCGGCACGGGCGAAGTGCTCGGCGACAAACAATCGGGCGAGATCCACGAGATCGGTTTCCAGCTCTACACCGACATGCTCAACGACGCCGTGCGTGCCCTGAAAGAGGGCCGCGAACCGGACCTGAACGCGCCGCTCGCCGCCACGACCGAGATCAACCTGCACGCGCCCGCGATCCTCCCCGCCGACTATTGCGCCGACGTGCAGGAACGTTTGTCGCTGTACAAGCGCATGGCGAACTGCGAATCGAGCGATGCCATCGACTCGATCCTGGAAGAACTCATTGATCGTTTCGGCAAGCTGCCGCCGCAGGCTAGCGCGCTGGTCGAGACCCACAAGCTGCGGCTCGCCGCCAAGCCGCTGGGGATCCTGAAGATCGATGCGGCGGAACATGTGATCTCGCTGCAGTTCGTGCCGAACCCGCCTGTCGACGCCATGAAGATCATCGAGATGGTGCAGAAGAACAAGCACATCAAGCTCGCGGGGCAGGACAAGCTGCGCATCGAAGTGCGCAGCCCGGACCTCGCGGTGCGGATTTCGACGGTCAAGGAAACGTTGCGCGCACTCGGCGCGCCGGTGCGGCAACAGAAACCGGCTGCCGCCATCGCGCCATCGCGTTAGTTTTTATTGCTTTTTCGGTATCATCGAAAAGTGAAAATCAAGGAGAGTGTCATGTCGCAGATCGCTGAATCGACGGCTTCCGTCGCCCAAACACCTTCCACTGAACCGGCGTCGCTGCCGTGGATCAAGAAGCTCGTCTCCTTCGATACCGTCAGCCGCAATCCGAACATGGGCCTGATCGAGACCGTGCGCGACGACCTGCGCGCGGCGGGCATCGAAAGCACACTGACCACCGACCCGAGCGGCAAGTGGGCCAATCTTTTCGCGACCGTTCCCGCGCACGACGGCGCGACGAATGGCGGGATCGTGCTGTCCGGTCACACGGACGTGGTGCCCGTCGACGGTCAGAAATGGGACAGCGATCCGTTCAAGCCTGAAGTCCGCGGCGGTTTGCTGTACGGCCGCGGCACGTGCGACATGAAGGGGTTTATCGGCGCGGCGTTGACCCTGCTGCCGAAGATGCAGGCCACGAAACTCGCGCGGCCGATCCACTTCGCCCTCTCCTTCGACGAAGAAATCGGCTGCGCCGGTGCGCCGCTGCTGATCACCGACCTGCAAAAGCGCGGCTTGCGTCCGGACGGCTGTATTGTCGGCGAGCCGACCAGCATGCGGCCGATCATCGCGCACAAGGGCATCAACGCTTATAACTGCTGTGTGCGCGGGTTGGCGGCGCATTCGTCGTTGACACCGAAGGGTTTGAACGCGATTGAATACGCGGCGCGGCTGATCTGCCATATCCGCGATATCGCCGACGAATTCCGCGCGCAAGGTCCGTTCGACGAACAATACGACGTGCCCTTCACGACCGCGCAGACCAGCACGATCAACGGCGGCAACGCGATCAACACGGTGCCGGCCGAATGCAATTTCGCGTTCGAGTTCCGCAACTTGCCGACGCTCGATCCGGAGCCGATTTTTCAGCGCATCGAGAAGTACGCGCGCGAAGAGTTGCTGCCGAAGATGCAGAAGGAACACGCAAACGCGGCGATCGAGTTTTCACGGATCGCCGCGGCTCCAGGTCTGGATGCTTCAGAGCAGGCGGCGATCACGCAGCTCGTGCGTGCGCTGACGGAGAACCAGGACAAACGCAAGGTCGCGTATGGCACGGAAGCCGGGTTGTTCCAGCTCGCCGGCGTGCCGAGCATTGTCTGCGGGCCAGGGAATATCGAGCAGGCGCACAAGGCGAACGAGTATGTGTCGCTGGAGCAGCTTGCGGCCTGCGAGGCGTTTTTGGGCAAGTTCATTCATAGCATGTCGGTTGAAGCCCAGGTGCGTTGATACGATGAAACCTTCCGCCGCCCTTGATCTGGAACGGGACGCTGTGCGCGAAGCGGTATGCCGCTTCCACACGGCCAACCCACGTGTGTTGGGTTCGGTTTTGCATGGCACCGACCTGGACCGCAGCGATCTGGACCTGCTGGTCGACGCTTTGCCTGGCGCAACGCTTTTCGGCTTGGGCGGCCTGCAAATGGAACTCGAAGAAGTGCTTGGCGTGACCGTTGACTTACTCACGCCGGGCGATCTGCCGATCAGGTTTCGAGAACAGGTATTGGCGGAAGCGGCGCCGGTATGAGTGAAACGCTTCTTTGACCCACATTACGCACATCCCCATGTCCACCGCCCATCACCCCGACCAGACCATCGACGGCACGCCGATCCCTACCCTCGACGATATCGCCGCCCAGCACATGGCGCTCGCGCCGTGGGTTGCGCGCACGCCGACCTTCGAGCGCCACGACTTCCCCACACTGGAAGGCACGCCGGTCAACTTCAAGTTCGAGCTGCTGCAGGTCGGCGGCACGTTCAAGACGCGTGGCGCCTTTTCGCACCTGCTTGCCTTATCCGACAGCGAGCGCGATGCGGGCGTGACGTGTGTATCGGCGGGAAATCATGCGGTGGCCGTCGCTTATGCCGCGATGCGCCTCGAGATCGGCGCGAAGGTCGTGATGATCAAGACCGCGAGCCCGGCGCGCGTTGCGTTGTGCCGCCGTTTCGGCGCCGAAGTCGTGATGGCGGAGAACGGCGCGGAAGCGTTCGAGATCGTACGTAAGATCGAAGCCGAGGAAGGCCGCTATTTCGTGCATCCGTTCAACGGATATAGAACCGTGATCGGTACTTCCACGCTCGGTTACGAATGGACATCGCAAGCGCCTGACCTCGACGCGGTGATCCTGCCTGTCGGCGGCGGCGGCCTTGCTGCGGGCGTGTCGCTGGCATTCCGGCTCGCGAATCCATCGATACATGTTTTCGGCGTCGAGCCCGAAGGCGCCGATGCCATGGGCCAAAGCTTCGCCGCAAACCACACGGTGAAGATGGGCGCCATGCAGAGCATTGCCGATTCATTGATGGCGCCGCATACCGAGGAGTACAGCTACGAGTTGTGCCGGCGGCATATCGACCGTCTCGTGACCGTAACCGATGCCGACCTGCGCCGCGCCATGCTGCATTTGTTCAACGAGCTGAAGCTGGCCGTGGAACCGGCATGCGCCGCGGCCACGGCGGCGCTGCTCGGGCCGTTGCGCGAAACGCTGGAAGGCAAGCGCGTCGGCGTCCTGCTGTGCGGCACGAACACCGACCCGGCGACGCTGAACAAACACCTGTCGATGGCCGCCTGACGGTTAAAGCACGTTGGTCAGGCGCTTTCGCTCGTTTCTCTGCATGACATAATTTGCGCCGATCACGCCGACCGTCACAAACGCAATAAACAACGTGGCCAGCGCGTTCATCTCGGGATTCAGCCCAAGCCGGACGCGCGAAAACACGACGAGCGGCAACGTGGTCGATCCTGGTCCGGACAAGAATGCGGACAACACGAGGTCATCGATCGACAGCGTGAACGACAGCAGCCATCCGGCCACCAACGCCTGCGATATGAGCGGCAGCGTGATCGAGAAAAACACCCGTAACGGCGTGGCGCCCAGATCGAGTGCGGCTTCTTCAATCGATGGATTCAATTCCCTGACCCGCGATTCCACGATGATCGCGACATAGGAAATACACAGCATCACGTGGCCAATCCAGATGGTGAACAAGCCGCGTCCCGCAGGCCAGCCGAAAATCTTGGCCATTTCCACAAACAGCAGCAACAGCGAAATCCCCTGGATCACCTCGGGAATCACTAACGGCGCGTTGATCATGCCGGCATAGAGCGTGAAGCCGCGAAACCGGCCCATTCGCGCGAGCACATAACCCGCCCACGTGCCGATCACGACCGACGCGCACGCCGTGAATACTGCAATCCGTATAGATAACCACGCGGCGTTGATCAACTCTTCATCGTGAACCAGCGCGCGATACCACTTGAACGAAAACTCCGTCCAGACCGTCACCAGTTGCGACTCGTTGAAGGAATACACAATCAGGCTGATGATCGGGATATAAAGAAACAGGAATCCGATACCGAGAAACGTAAAACGCAGCGGGCGGCTAGGCTGGATCATGGCTTCTCCTCCAGTTGCTTCGCCTGGTAATACTGGAAGACGGCCATGGGCACGAGCAGCAGCAAGACCATCGCGCACGTCACGGCCGAAGCCATGGGCCAGTCGGCGTTATCGAAGAATTCATTCCACATCACGCGGCCGATCATCAAGGTATCCGCGCCTCCGAGCAGTTCCGGAATCACGTATTCGCCCACCGCCGGAATGAACACCAGCAAACATCCCGCAATGATTCCGTTCTTCGAAAGCGGCAGCGTGATCTGCAAGAACGCTTTCCAGGGCTTCGCGCCGAGATCGTAAGCGGCTTCGAGCAAGGTCAGATCCATCTTGACCAAATGCGCGTAAAGCGGCATCACGAGGAACGGCAAATACGAATACACCATGCCGATATAAACCGCGATATTCGTGTGATAAAGCTCGATGGGCGAATGAATGATCCCCGTCCATATCAGGAAATTATTCAGCAGGCCGTTGTTCTTGAGAATGCCGATCCACGCATAGACGCGAATCAGAAACGATGTCCAGAACGGCAGCATGACGGCCATCATCAGCAGATTGCGGGTAGCCGGATTCGATCGCGCGATGTAATACGCCATCGGATAACCGATCAGCAAACACAGCAACGTCGATATCCCCGCGACCAGCAGCGAGTTCATGTACGTTGCGAAGTACAAACTGTCGGTCAGCAGGAATGCGTAGTGCGAGAAATCGAGCGCGATATTCAGCACGCCCTCTTTCAACGCCGTCAAATCCGTATAAGGTGGGATGCCCAGACGCGAGTCGGAGAAACTGATCTTCACGACCAGCAGGAACGGCACGAGAAACAGCAGCACGAGCCAGAGATACGGCCCGGCAATCACAGCCGTCCTTCCGGAAAGACCAAAGCGTTGCCGGATTGAATGCAGCGCTTTCATGCCGTGAGCACCACACCGGCCGACGCCGACCAGCGCACATAAACCTCGTCGTCCCAGGTGGGTGATTCGAGTTCGCCGATTGTCAGGCTCGACAAGTTCGCGACCACCACTTTGCCGCTGTCGAGCTTCACGTGATAAAGCGTGTAGCCGCCCATGTAAGCGATGTTCGCGATCGTCCCACGGCCCCAGTTATAGGCGCCTTCGGGCGGCTTGCGTGTCAGCGCGATGCGCTCGGGCCTGACCGAAATGGTGACCGGCATGCCGAGCGGTCCAGTGATCCCGTGATTCACATACAAGCGCGACGGCAGATCCTTCGATTCCACGAACACGTGATCGGGTTCGTCCTCGACCACGTTGCCATCGAAGAGATTGGTCGAACCGATGAATTCCGCCGTGAACCGGCTATTCGGGTATTCGTAGACTTCGTGCGGCGTGCCGGTCTGGATGATCTCGCCCTCGCTCATCACCGCGATCCGGCCAGCCATGGTCATGGCCTCTTCCTGATCGTGCGTGACCATGATGCAGGTGACGCCGACTTTATCGAGGATATTCACCAGTTCGATCTGCGTACGCTGGCGGATTTGTTTGTCGAGCGCGGACATGGGTTCGTCGAGCAACAGCAGCTTCGGCCGTTTGACGAGCGAGCGCGCCAATGCCACGCGCTGCTGCTGGCCGCCGGAAAGCTGGTGCGGCTTGCGCTTCGCGTAGCGCGCCATCTGCACGAGTTCGAGCGTGTGCTGCACACGCTCTTTCAGTT
>NZ_CAXTGZ010000057.1:0-18459 GCF_964243625.1 uncultured Caballeronia sp. | reverse complement strand
TTCCGGCCGTCAATCTGTTTGATCGCGTAGCGTCGCCGCAGGATTTCGATGCTCTTTACGCGCTCGAAGCCATGACCAATGACCGTCTGCGAACCGAGCTGGGCGATCTGGACCTGGTCCCGTCGGACGAACGCCGCTTCGGCGCGGGTTACGGCCCGATCATGGCCGCGTTCACCCATCTGAATCCGAACGGCAGCCGCTTCTCCGACGGCACCTACGGCGTGTTTTACTGCGCGCGCGAAAGACGCACTGCCATCGAAGAAACGCGATACCACTCCGCGCTCTTTCTCGCGCATACCCGGCAGGCGCCGCTGCGACAGCAGATGCGGCTCTACACGGTATCGGCTCATGGGGAAGTGCTCGATCTCTGCGCCGGACGCCTGACGCAAAATTCGCTCGATCCGGAGATCCTTTCGCCATCGGACTATGCGGCGGGGCAGGCGCTCGGACGCGCGGCGCGCAAAGCCGGCGTGCGCGGTATTGCGTATCCGTCGGTGCGGGATGAGGGTGGCGAATGTCTCGCCGCATTCCGTACGACCTTGCTGCACGATTGCCACCACGCTGCGTATCTGGAATACGAATGGGACGGCGAGACCGTGACCAGTGTCTACGAGATGAGCAAGGTCGGTTGAACCTTGCGCTGATCAGCCGATGGCGACCGCCGTCGGCGATCGGACGCGTCCGATCTTTTTCGTCGCCGGCCGCGCCGCTTTGGATTTCACTTTTGGCGATGCTGGCTTGACCGACGCCGCTTTTACCGCGGCCAGCGCTTCCGCCTTCAAGTCCTTCCCCGAATTTTTCAAAGCCGCAGCTTTCTGGCTGGACTTGGTCAGCAGCCGGGCCAGGCTGGGGTCCGCCGTATTCGCCTTGCCTTTCCTTGCACGAGCCGCTTCGCGCGAACGGCGCTTCGCGTCCTGCTCGAGAAATATCGCGAGCGTGGCCTCGTCGGATTTGAGCCCCGACCGGCGCGACGCCGGCAGTTCATCGGCGAGCTGGCCTGCTTCGAATGCTTCGATCACCGCCGGATGCACATAACATTTGCGGCAGACGGCTGGCGTATTGCGCAACATTTTCGATACTTCCTTGATCGTCCCCACCACGTGCTTGCGCGCTTCGGTGACGGTTTCCCACGCGAGCTTGCGCAGCGCCGCGAGCGCAAACACGCTGCCCGCCCACGTCCGATAATCCTTCGCAGTGAAATCTGCGCCGGTGATTTCGTGGAGATAGTCGTTGATGTCCGAAGAACTGATGGCGTGGCGCTGGCCATCGGCATCGAGATACTGGAAGAGTTCGTGTCCCGGCAAGTCCATGCATCGCTTCACAATTTTCGCAATCCGCGGATCACTCACCGATACATCGTGTTCAATCCCGCTCTTGCCGCGAAACTGGAAGCGCAGCGTGCCGGATTTTACGCTGAGATGCTTTTTGCGCAGCGTGGTCAGGCCATAGGACTTGTTTTCGCGCGCATATTCCTCGCTGCCGACCCGCACGAGCGTGGTGTCGAGCAGCCTGACGACGGTCGCTAGAACCTTGTCGCGCGGCATGCCTGGCAGATCAAGATCGCGGGCCACGCGGGCGCGCAGTTTCGGCAGGACTGCACTGAAGGCGAGCATGCGTTCGTACTTGGTGGCGTCGCGGGTTTCACGCCATTGCGGGTGATATCTGTACTGCTTGCGGCCTCGCGCATCGCGTCCGGTGGCTTGCAGGTGTCCGCGCGAGTCCGGGCAGATCCACACATTCGTGTACGCAGGCGGAATGGCCAGGGCATTGATGCGCTTGATGTCGGCATCGTCGGAGAGTTGCTTGCCCTGCGTATTGAAGTAGACGAACGCGCCGTTTTTCCACTCGCGCGTGTAGCCCGCGCGGGCGTCGTCCACATAGCGCAGACCCGGCGGCAAGTCTTCCGGGCAGCCTTTGATATCAGGGGATGAATCGATGACGGAGTCGGTGACTGATGAGGTCGGCATTGTTGCTAGTCTCGCAAGGGTCGCCCGTCGGGCGGTTTACGAGATCTAAGCAAAAGGAATGCCGCGGACGTTCTCCCGGACTATCGGAAACGTTCTCCCGGACTATCGGAACCCCTCGGCAAGCGAACCGGCGCCTTTCGCCCAGCCCTGCTTGACTGACCAGCGTTGATCCGTTCCAGCCTCGACAATGGTCAGACGGCCATCGTCCGTGTATGCACCGGTATCGATAAAGATCTGCGCCCCGATCTGCTTGATGGCCTTCACCGGCGTATGCCCGCAGTACGTTGGCGACAAACCCCGCTGCATGGAAGGCTTTCCCGTCCCGAGCGCGAGCGACCTTCCCCACAGCAGTTGCTGGCGGACTTCATCGGGGAAATAGGCCACTTCGAGGTCGGCGTCGCTGCCGAAAAACTCCGCGTGCAGCACGTTGAACCGCGACGCGCCGTCCCCGACTATGCGCACGAGCGGCACGCTTGCCAGCTTTGCAGCGAGGCGCTGCAACTGCTCATCGGACAGATTCGATGCCCACGCGCCGCCAATCGAATACCAGACGTGGCGCTTCATGCGTCCGTCAGCGACGGCGCACAGGGCGTCTTCGTGGTTACCGAGCACCGGATAAAACCAGGGTTGATCGATCAGATCGAGCGCCGCAAGCGAGTCGCTGCCGCGATCGACCAGATCGCCGACGGAAAACAGCCGGTCACGCGTGCCGTCGAAGCCGATTTCGTTGAGCAGATAACGCAACGCATCGACGCAACCATGCACGTCGCCAACCACGAGGTCACGGCCTGATTTGTTCGCCGGATGCCAGCAAACGACGGGATATGTAGCAGCAGTCATAGCCAAATCTTCTTCGTACACGGCGCACAAGCGCGCCCAAACTAAAAAGCAAGTTCACATTTTGAAACCGGTGACGCCGATAAGCAATCTTCGCGGCGCGACAAGGCAAAATTTGCCGTGCCGCACCGCACAAACTTGCATTTACTACGCAATTTCCGTTCCTCTACTGCGGTGTTGCGCGCAATTTGGCAACTTCAGCAGCGGTTGTGGTCGATTGCGGATTGCCGAAAGTCTTCGTGACGTAGTTGCTGATGGCGGCGATTTGCTCGTCATTGAGTTGATCGGCGAAGGCTGGCATGAAGACATTTGCTGTTTTCGTCTCGCGATTTACGCCGTGGAGCATCACCATGGTCAGGTTGTTCGCCGCCGATGCCCCGACCACGCTGTTATGAATCAGCGACGGATACGCGCCCGCCGCACTGCCGCCGCGTCCCTCGCCGGTCCAGCTATGGCAGGTCGCGCAATTGGCGATAAACAACTGCGCGCCGTTCACGCCGCTCACCTGCGTGCCGCGCATTGCGATGACGTCCTGGCTGGTCGGCTTGCCGAAGGAAGCGCGCGGATGGGTATCGCCGCCACTTTGCGCGGGAACCGTGCGCAAGTAGGCGACCATGGAACGCAAGTCCTCAGGCGTCATGTATTGCGTGCTGTTCTGAATCACATCGGCCATCGGGCCGGCTGCGTTCGCACGGCCGTGCACGGCGCCGGTGGCGAGATATTGCGCGAGTTCATCGTCCGTCCAGTTGCCGACGCCCGCGTTCTTGTCAGGCGTGATGTTGTAGGCGTGCCAGCCCGACAGTTCGGCGCCGCTGAAACGTTCGCCGGACTTCAGGCCTTGCGTGACGTTGCGCGGCGTATGGCATTCCTCGCAATGCGCCAGGCCTTCGACCAGATACGCCCCACGATTCCACTCGGCGCTTTGCTTCGGGTCGGGCACGAAACGCCCTTCCTTGAAGTTGAACATGTTCCAGAACACCATCAGCCAGCGCTGGTTGAACGGAAACGACATCTCGTTGCGCGGCGGCGTGTAGTGGATCGGCGCGAGCGTGTTGAGATAGGCGCGGATGGCGAGCACATCGCCGGAGGTGACTTTCGTGTAGTCCGCGTACGGGAACGCCGGATACAGCCGCTCGCCGCCCTTGCCGATACCCTCGTGCATCGCGCGCACGAAATCGGCGTCGGTCCATCGTCCAATGCCCGTGTCCGGATCGCTCGTGATATTCGGCGTGTAAATGGTCCCGAACGGCGTGTTGATGGGCAGGCCGCCGGCGAAGGGGCGGGCTTTGTCGGCGGTATGACACGCGATGCAATCGCCCGCGCGCGCGAGATATTCGCCGCGCTTGATCAGGTCGGCGCCGGCCTGATTGTCCTTGACGGTCGTGGCCGTCTCCGCACCGTTCGCAGCGCCAGCGGCTGTTTGCGCCTGTGCGGGTTCTATCAGTGAGTGGAAATTCATCGCGCCGGCTACGGCGAGCGCAAACACTGCGAGCGCACCGCCAAAACGTTTTGTGATCGTGCGGGCGTCGCGGGGTTCGTGGTTCTTCATCGTGGATCTCCGTCGGCGCGCCATCAAAGTTCTTTCTTCAATTTGTCGGCGAGACGCAGCGACAACGCAGACAGCGTCAGCGTGCAATTCACCGATGCCGCCGTCGGCATCACCGCGCTTCCGGCCACGAACAGATTCGGATGGTCGTGCGTGCGGCATTCGGTATCGACCACGGAATCCTTCGGGTCCGCGCCCATGATGGCCGTGCCCATGATGTGGTTGTTCGGGGCAAATTTGTCGTCGAAGGTGATCTCCGTGCCGCCGAACAGTTCCGCGATGCGCGCGTAGTGCGTGCGTGTATCGGCGGCGCTTTTCTTTACGTAGTCGTTGATGGAGTAATAGATCTCGGGTTGCGGAATGCCGAGCGAATCCTTGTGATCCGACGAAGGCAACACGCGATTCTGCGGTTCGGCAAGATGCTCGTGGAAGCTGTTGATGTTCATGGTGCGTGCAGCGCGATCGCGGATCTGCCGGTCGAGCTCGGCGCCGCTCAAACCCTTCGAAATGAGATCTGCGGTGATCGCCATGGTCGGCACGCCATTCGACAAATGCAGCTTTTTCGCCGCGTATTCGGAACGGAACGCGCCATCGCGGAAATTGACGATGGACGTCATTTCCATGGGGCCGCGTCCCGGCCACAAGGTCTCGTTGGCGAGGAACGTGACGCCCGTTCCGGGGTGGTCCATGAGGTTGCGGCCGACCTGATCGGAGCTGTTGCCAATGCCGTTCTTGAACGTATCCGAAGCCGATTGCAACATCAGCTTCGGCGTTTCGATGCCGTTCGCCGCCAGCACGAACAGCTTGCCCGTCACGCGCGTGCTGTTGCCGTTCGGGTCCTTGTAATGGACGGCGGTGATCAGGCCTTTGTCGTCGGCTTCGATCTTGTAGACCACGGCTTGCGGGATCAGCCTCGCGCCCGCGCGTTCGGCTTTTTCAGCATGCGTGACGCCGTTGTACATGGCCGCGATCGGGCAGATGGGCATGCAGTTGTTATTGCCGCAGCAGGTCGGGCGCGCGTCGTACGGGCGGCTGTTGCGCGCAACCGGTTCCGGCACGACGTGAAACGATTCGGCGTTGAGGACATCGGAGAAACGCTGGTCCATGTAGGAAAGCGGCAGCATGTCCATGGGATACGGTTTTGAGCGCGGCGAACCGAGATCGACATCATGACCGGGACCCGATACACCCAGTTGCACCTCGGCTGCCTGATACCACGGTTCGAGCGTTTCGTAAGAGATCGGCCAGTCGCGGCCCACGCCATACAGCGTCCGGATCTTGAAATCGGCGGGAAGCAGACGCCACGCCGCGGCAGCCCAATGCCAAGTCGTCCCGCCCACGAGCCGCAAGTATTGCGACGCATACGGGTACTCGCCCTTCTGGATCAGATAGTTGTTCTCGGGCGAATACTCGGGATGCGGCGCGTAAGGCGTCGATGGATACGGCGTTGCAAAATCCGCTTTCGCGGGCGAGTTGCGGAAGTTTTCGACGATCTGCCAGCGCGGAATGCGCGGCCCGGCTTCGAGGAGGATCACGGATGCGCCCGCGCTTGCGAGCTGATGGGCTACCAGACCGCCCGCGACACCGGATCCGACGACCACGACATCGGCCGAATTCGAATTTGCCATTTTTGTATTGTCCTGTGAGGTGCTGCTTTTATGCTTCGGTCGCGCTGTCCAGCAGCGCGACCGCGTGATTCTTATATGGCTCGGATCAGGCGGCCTTGGGCGCGCCGACTGCCGGCGGCTTTTGCGTCCAGTAGAACGGCACATCGCGGCAATATGAAGGGATGGTCAGCACATCGCTTACGGGATCGAACATGAGTGCACGTTCGTACGCCACGACGCTTGTATGCTGCCCGTCGCCGACAAGACCGAGATACCACGCGCGTATGACAGCCGTGACGGTGCCGGCAAGCTTGGGCGTGTCTGCCTTGAGCGCCTGCGTGACGGTATCCGATGGCACCCCGCCATGCGCCGCAAGCCACACGTTGAGCGCGCTCACGTTCGCGACAAACACGCTGTCCGACTTCGATAACGCGTCATACACGCGCTGCGCCAACGCGGGGTCGAAGCTCGTGCGGCCGGTCAGCTTGCGCGAGAGCAGGAGGAAGCCTTCAAGGCCTGCAGGCGGGGTATCGGCGAAAGCCTGTGTGAATAACGATGGAAAGCCCATTCCCGCCGATGCAAAAGCGAGCGCCACCGCCGACGCGCACGCGCCGAGCACGAAACGCCGCCGGGCGGCGGAGTGCCTGGCTGAATCAGCAGGCACAGGGGGATCTTGAAGCTGTCTCATGGGTTGGTTGTCCGGGGTTGGTGTCCGTTACGCGTTTTGCACAAGGCGATGATCGGCAAGAGCGGGCAGACACGGCCTGTTAGACACGGTCGGTCCGACACGGTCTGTCAGACATGCCTTGCCGATATCTTTGAAAATGATTTGAGGCCGTGGGGTGAAGTCAGAGCGCGCGTCAACATGCAGAACCGCGCTCGACGCCCGTTGAAGTTTGAAAGCTACACGGGCAATAATCGCGGCGCGACAGCTTAACGCGATTACCGCCATCACAAGGCCACGATAAAAATGAATTTCATGCTTCCCGACGTAGTCCGATATCGCCCGAGGGCGATTATTGCTTTGATCATTGGTGTGATTGCCGCAATTTTGGTTCCATATGACTTGCGCCCGCTCGTGCGTGGCCTCGTAGGTTGGGACACTACCGTATGGCTGTATCTCGTGCTCATATGGATTCAAATGTGGCGGGCGCACCAGGACGAAGTGCAGAAGCTCGCAGCGCGCGAGGATGAAAATGCCGGCATGGTTTTGCTGATCGTCAGTCTTGCGGCGCTCGCAAGTATTGTCGCGATCATCGCGGAACTCGCCAGTGCAAAGAACATGGGCTTTCGCAGCGCATTGCCTAACTATTTGCTGACAGGCATCACTATGTTCGGCGCATGGTTCCTCATCCCCACCATGTTCACTCTCCACTACGCGCGTCATTACTATCAGTCGCAAGACGAGACATCGCTGAAATTTCCCGATACTCATCTGAAACCCGACTATTGGGACTTCCTGTATTTCTCGTTCACCATCGCGGTGGCATCGCAAACGTCTGACGTGGTATTGCGCTCTACGGAAGTGAGGCGCACTGCGTTGGCGCAATCGGTTTTGTCGTTCTTTTTCAATGCGGCCGTGCTGGGTTTGTGCGTGAACACTGCTGCCGGGTTATTAGGCTCGTAAAGTGCCGGCGAGCAATTATTGCTGGCGCTTTATTAACTTTCGGTCTTAATTTCCTGAGTCGATTTGTATAAGCATTCCAGTTACCGCTGTGTAAAAACGCCGTTCCCGACGGGTGCTTTTTTACACGGCGTCAAATGTCTGTCTTCTGTCCGGCGTAGCGTGTTCGTTTGTGAGTGGCGTACCTAACGCTTTCCCGCGGTTTTGGGAAAAACCATGCTGCATGGCACAACGTTTGCTCTAAGGAACTCCGCATCCCTCATCCCTCCGATAAGAGCACCGGTCGCGTGCGCCGCCATTCAACCGGCCGAGCGCAGCCCATCGCTTTTCATCTTTCAGACGCCAGGAGTCAGCTTTGTCCTTGAACGTATTGCTTGTCGCTTCGGAGGCCGTGCCGCTTGCCAAAACTGGCGGACTGGGTGACATGGTCAGCGCATACGCCGCGGCGTTACGTGAAGCGGGAGTCGATGCCGCCATACTGTTGCCGGCGTATCCGAACGCATTGCAAATGGTCGATGGATTGCAGAAGGTTGCTTCATTGACGGGCCTCCCGGGCGGTGACGGCGCGTTGTATCGCGGCCGCATGCCCGACACCGGCGTGCCTGTGATCCTGTTGCGCATGGATCACCTGTACGCACGCGACGGGCTTTACCAGGATGCCAAGGGACGCGACTACGAAGACAACGCCATCCGGTTCGCATCGCTGTCGGCGGCGGCAGTCCGGTTGGCCGAAGGCGTTCGCGGCTTCAAGAAGCCTGACATCGTGCATGCGCATGACTGGCATTCCGGCCTCACGCCGCTCTTGATGAAGCACGCGGGCGTGCACGCAAAAAGCGTTTTCACGATCCACAATCTGGCGTTCCAGGGCAACTATTCGCTCTCGCTTGGTGCAGCGCTCGGCGTTCCGGCCAAGTGGCTCGTGCCGGCGTTGACCGAACAAAAGAGCATCGAATTTTATGGCGCGTTGAGTCTGATGAAAGCGGGCATCGTCCACGCTGATCACGTCGCGACCGTCAGCGAGACCTATGCCCGCGAAATTCTCACGCCGCGCTTTGGTCATTTGATGGAAGGCGTCCTGCAATGTTATGCAGAGAAGCTGTCGGGCATCATCAATGGCATCGATGTCGGTGCATGGGACCCGATGACCGACACGCAGATCGCGCGCAACTATTGTTTCGAGGATATGCGCGGCAAACACGCTTGCAAGCGCGAACTGCAACAGATGTTCGGGCTACCTGTCGATCCGTTCGCGCCGGTGATTGCCATCGGCAGCAGGATGACATCGCAAAAAATGGCCGATGTCGTGATCGACGCCATCCCCGCGCTCCTCGAACAGCATCCGCGTTTGCAGATCGCGGTGATCGGCAAAGGCGAAGCGCATCTCGAAACCGCGTTCCAACGTCTGGCGCAAACGTGGCCGGATCGCATCGGCGTGCATATTGGCTACGACGAGCGCCGCGCGCATGTCCTGCATTCCGGCGCCGATATCCTGCTGCATGGCAGCCGCTTCGAGCCGTGCGGCTTGACGCAAATCTACGCGATGCGTTACGGCACCCTGCCGGTTGCATCGCGTGTGGGCGGACTGGCGGACACCATCGTGGATGCGGCCGAAGCATCGTCGCTGCAGGAAGGCTTTCAGTCTTCGCCGGTGGAGAGCCTGGGCAGCTTCGAAGGCGCGACATCGTCACGTCCGGCTACCGGTTTTCTCTTCGATGGCGAAGCGACTCATGACATGGTGGTTGCGGTCACGCGCGCCATTCACGCTTTCATGCGCCCTCAACAATGGCGCACGCTGCAACGCAACGCAATGGCCCGCGACTACGGCTGGAACCATGCAGTTGCCAAATACATCCAGCTCTACGCAGGCCTCACGGACGCACGTCCCGCAAAGACGCCGCTGCGCACACGCCGCGTGCCGGTTCATACGCCGGCGGTACCGGCCATCGCCGCCATGGCAGCGCCCGCTGCCGCTGCAAGCCGTCACGACCGTCACGATGGAGAACGGTCGCAATTTGTCGCACGCAGCGCCTGAAAGCGTTCGCATCTCACTGTTCGATGATACGGTTATGCAGTTGCCGCCCGCCACGCTGATAGAAGCGCGGCGGGCGGTGGTCGTCTGACCTGAAGCGAGGCCCCGACGCCCAAGCCGGAAGTCAGCTCCGGCGCGGCACGCTACGTGCTGTGTCCTAGAACGCGACCCTGGCGCCGCACCGAACGACGTATCGCGCATGACAGCTTCATGAAGATACGTACCGCACTCGAAACCCCGGAATTGGTGCTTGAAGACTGTCTGAGGCTCGTCTGCCGTAGACGTTCGTGCGGTTGGTTTATTGCCTGGTTGAGCGCGATCGCGTTTTCCCGCATCCACGCCATAGCAGGACGAACTGGAAAAGACGACCGATGGAACACCATCACATGCTTCACGCGTATGCGCCACGAATCTATTTCATCGACCCGCTTCTCGTCGGACCATTGTCCCAATGGCCCGCACAATTCGAGCACGCAGCAGCGCTCGGCTTCGATCATGTCCTGATCGGCGCGCCTTTTCTGCCCGGCAAGAACGGGCACCGACAGGCGGTAGCCGACCATCACAAGCTGCATCCCGCATTTGAGTCCGATCTTCCAGCAGCGGAAGGCCTGCGTTTGCTCGCAAGCCAGGCTGAGAAGCACGGGCTGACATTGCTCGTTGATATCAACCTCGACCGCGTCAGCGCCGAAGGCGGCCTGTTCCAGGAAAACCGTCAATGGTTTCATCCGTTCGAAGCGGCCGAAGCGCGGCTTGATCCGCGTACAGCACCGCATGAGGAAAGCGTCGCGCACGCCAATTTCGGCGATGGCGAAGCGGCCCACGCGCTGACCGAATGGTGGGCGCGCGAATTGATGCTGATCGCCGATGCCGGCATTGGCGGCTTTCGCTTCGAAGCGCCGCAGAAGGTGCCCGCGCATGTCTGGCGCCGCCTGGGCGCGGCTGTGCGCGAACGTCATCCGCAAACCAAATGGCTTGCGTGGACGGTCGGCGTCAACCGTCATGATCTGGCGAACCTCGCCGATGCCGGTTTCGATTCGGTGTTTTCATCGGCGAGATGGTGGGACTTTCAAAGCAACTGGCTCTTCGATGAACACGCGGCCCTGTTCCGCATCGCGCCGCCGATCGCATTTCCCGAAGAACCGTACGGCACGCGCCTGCTCAACGATCTTCCCGACACCAGCGATTCATCGCTTGTGGAACGGGCTTACAGGCGCGCGTTGTACACGGCGGCGGGCATAGGTACCGGCGTGCTGGTTCCCATGGGTTTCGAGTACGGCCTCACGCAACCGCTCTCGTACAACCACGGCAGTGCCGAAGAATTTCATCGTGCGAAGGAAAGCGCGCGCTTCAATGTATCGGCAGAAGTGGCACATGCGAACGCGTTGCAACGCAACTCCGCGGCGCTCGCCAGTACCGGCGAGTTGCGCACGCTGACGGGTCCCGGCACGCCGTATGCGGCAATCCTGCGCGGCAGCGGCCCGGACTTGCGGACGGCGAGCGAAGCCGCGCTGATCGTGCTGAACGCCGACCTGACAAAGCCGGTTTATGTCGATACACGTCATTTGCTCGATGGTGCTCCAGGCAACTTCACGCGGTTCCGTGCGATCGATGAAGACACCACCGAAACGCCGCTGCCGCTGAAACCTTTCCTGCTGCAGCCGGGCGAAGTCCGCCTGCTGCGCGGCGCGTCCGAGCCGCCGATCCTGCTCGCGCAGCCCCAGGTCAAACGCGGCGCGAAATCCGCCGATAAAAAATCGGTGAACGAGGCGCTCGTCGCCCCGCGCGTGATGATCGAAAGCGTGGAACCGTCGGTGGATCACGGGCGCTTCCCGGCGAAGCGGATTGTGGGCGAAGCCGCCGAAATCACGGCTGCTATTTTCGCGGAAGGGCACGACAAGATCGCGGCTGCCGTGCAGTGGCGCGCCGCCGATGAAACCGACTGGCACGAAGCCAAGATGCTTCCGGTCATTCCGCTTGGCAACGACTTGTGGACGACCAGCATTCCGCTCGACCGGCTCGGCCGGCATGAATTCACGGTGATTGCGTGGCGCGACGACTTTGCATCGCTCATCGATCACATGCAGAAAAAGCTCAAGGCCGAGCAGACCGTCGAACTGGAACTCGAGGAGTTGCGGCACCTGTTCGCGTTGATCCTCGCCGAAGTGAAGACAACTGAAGGGTCGCAAACGGAACCGCTGGAAGGCATCGTTAAGCAATTCGCGAAAGCCGATGGCGAGACACGTCTCGCGCTGGCTTTGTCGCCGGAAACGGCGCGGGCCATCGAAGCGGCGCGGCATCGTCCGTTCCTGTCGCGCGATCCGGTGACCTACCGGATCGACGCCGAACGCGCCGCCGCGCGCTTTGCAAGCTGGTACGAGATCTTCCCGCGCTCCATGAGCGACGATGAAAACCGTCACGGCACGTTTATCGATGTAATCGGCAAGATGCCGCGCATCCGCGAGATGGGCTTCGACGTGCTGTACTTCCCGCCGATCAACCCGATTGGCATTGCGAACCGGAAAGGCAAGAACAATACGCTCACGGCCCAGCCCGGCGATGTGGGCAGCCCCTACGCCATCGGCGGCAAGGAAGGCGGTCACGACGCGGTGCATCCGGAACTCGGCAATCTGGATGACTTCAAGCGCATGCTCGATGCAGCGCGTGCGCACGGCCTGGAAATCGCGCTCGACTTCGCGGTGCAGTGCTCGCCGGATCATCCGTGGCTGAAGGAACACCCTACATGGTTCGCATGGCGTCCTGACGGCACCTTGCGGTACGCCGAAAATCCGCCGAAGAAGTATCAGGACATCGTGAATCCGGACTTCTATGCGAAGGACGCGAAACCCGAGTTGTGGCTTTCGCTGCGCGACGTGTTCCTGTTCTGGATCGCGGCGGGCGTCAAGATTTTCCGCGTCGACAACCCGCACACCAAACCCATGCCGTTCTGGGAATGGGTGATCGGCGACGTGCGTGCGCGCCACCCCGACGTCATGTTCCTGGCCGAAGCGTTCACGCGTCCGCGCGTGATGAACCGCCTCGCCAAGCTCGGCTTCTCGCAGTCGTACACGTACTTTACGTGGCGTGAGTCGAAGCGCGATTTCGTGGAATACATGCACGATCTGACGCAGACCGACGCGAAGGAATTCTTCCGTCCGAACTTCTTCGTCAATACGCCCGATATCAACCCGCGTTTCCTCCAGCGTTCGGGCCGCGCCGGGTTTGTGATTCGTGCCGCACTCGCGGCCACGCTCTCGGGACTCTGGGGCGTGTATAGCGGTTTCGAATTGTGCGAAGCCGCCGCGTTGCCGAACAGCGAGGAATATCTGGACTCGGAAAAGTATCAGATTCGCGCGTGGGACTGGAACCGGCCAGGGAATATCGTCGGGGAGATCACGGCGCTCAACCGTATCCGCAAGGCGAATCCGGCGTTGCATTCGCACCTCGGCGTCAACTTCCTGACCGCCCACAACGAAAACATTCTCTTCTTCGAAAAGGCCAATGCCGCACGCGACAACGTGGTGCTGGTTGCAATCAACCTCGATCCGTTCAACGAGCAAGGCGCGGACATTGAACTGCCGTGGAAGACGCTGAGCGATTGGGGCGTTCAGGAGTGGGACGCGCTGGCCGTGGAAGACCAGATGACGGGCGAACGTTTTGAATGGCGCGGCCGACGGCAGCACATTCAACTCGATCCCAATACGCGGCCGTTTGCGATCTGGAGAATCGCACCGACGTGGGGCCTGCCTCGCAAGGACACCGCAGCCTGAAGTCAAAGCGCCTGCGTGCCTTTGAACGGCGCGCAGGCGATCATCACGAAGGCATCGGCCGACGTGGCACAGAACAACTCACACAGCCGGTAGCAGTGCGCCTGACGCACCTCACCGGCTCAAGGAGCGACACGTGAAGCGCAACAAGAATTCGACTCTCAGCAACGATCCGCTCTGGTACAAAGACGCGATCATCTATCAAATCCACATCAAGTCCTTCTTCGATGCCAACAACGACGGCATCGGCGATTTTCCAGGCCTGCTCGCCAAGCTCGATTACATCGCGGAACTCGGCGTGGATTGCATCTGGCTGCTGCCGTTCTATCCATCGCCACGACGCGACGACGGTTACGACATCGCCGATTATCGCAACGTGCATCCCGATTACGGCACGCTCGCCGACGTCAAGCGCTTCATTCAGGAAGCGCACGCACGCGGCATTCGCGTGGTGACGGAACTGGTCATCAACCATACCTCAGATCAACACCCGTGGTTCCAGCGCGCCCGGCTTGCAAAGCCCGGCTCGAACCATCGCAATTACTACGTCTGGTCGGATACCGACAAGAAGTACGAAGACACGCGAATCATCTTCATTGATTCCGAGCCGTCCAACTGGACGCACGATCCTGTTGCGGGACAGTACTACTGGCACCGGTTCTTCAACCACCAGCCCGACCTGAACTTCGACAACCCCGCCGTGCTGAAGGAAGTGCTGTCCGTCATGCGCTTCTGGCTGGATATGGGTATCGACGGTCTGCGGCTGGATGCCGTGCCGTATCTCGTGGAACGCGAAGGCACGAACAACGAGAACCTGCCCGAGACGCACGCAATCCTGAAGACGATCCGCGCGACCATCGACAAGGAATATCCGAACCGCATGTTGCTGGCCGAGGCGAATCAATGGCCCGAAGACGTGAAGGAGTATTTCGGCGATGAAGACGAATGCCACATGGCCTTCCATTTCCCGCTGATGCCGCGCATCTACATGTCGATTGCGAGCGAGGACCGCTTCCCGATCACCGACATCATGCGTCAGACGCCAGATCTCGCGCCGACCAACCAATGGGCGATTTTCCTGCGCAATCACGATGAGCTCACGCTCGAAATGGTGACGGATTCGGAGCGCGATTATTTGTGGAACACGTATGCAAGCGATCGCCGTGCGCGCCTGAACCTCGGCATTCGCCGTCGTCTTGCGCCGCTGATGGAACGGGATCGCCGCCGTATCGAGCTGATCAATTCGCTGCTGCTGTCCATGCCCGGTACGCCCGTGATCTATTACGGCGACGAACTCGGCATGGGCGACAACATCCACCTGGGCGATCGTGACGGCGTGCGTACGCCGATGCAGTGGTCATCGGACAGGAACGGCGGGTTTTCGCGCGCTGATCCGGAACAGCTCGTGTTGCCGCCGGTGATGGGTTCGCTCTACGGTTATGACGCGATCAACGTGGAATCGCAAAGCCGCGATCCGCACTCGCTGCTCAACTGGACGCGCAAGATGCTCGCCGTGCGTCGCGCGAAACATGCGTTCGGCCGTGGCACGATCCGCTTCCTGCGCCCGAACAACCGCAAGATCCTGGCGTATATCCGCGAGATCGAAGGCGAACCGCCCATCTTGTGTGTCGCGAATCTTTCGCGTGCGCCGCAAGCCGTCGAACTCGACCTGTCCGAATACGCCGGTTC
The DNA here is from genome assembly GCF_964243625.1 of uncultured Caballeronia sp. NCBI lineage: Bacteria > Pseudomonadati > Pseudomonadota > Betaproteobacteria > Burkholderiales > Burkholderiaceae > Caballeronia > uncultured Caballeronia sp. The sequence goes on along the minus strand of NZ_CAXTGZ010000057.1, from coordinate 3,396 downwards.
CGTGCCGCTGGAAATGACCGCCGATTCCGCGTTTCCGCCCATCGGCCAGTTGACGTATCTGCTGACGTTCCCGCCGTATGGCTTCCTGTGGTTCCAGCTTTGCCCGGGCAATCAGCGTCCGGCATGGAGCCAGGCGCCATCGGAGCAATTGCCCGAGTTCGTGACCATGGTGATTCGCGCCGGCCAGACCGGCCCGACGCCGGAGAATGTGCGCCTGCTCGAATCCGAAGTACTGCCGTCTTACTTGAGCAAGCGGCGCTGGTTTGCATCGAAGGACCAGACGTTGAAGCGCGTGCGCCTTGCCGCGTTGACCACAATCCCCGAAGCCGGGTTCGCGTTCACCGAAGTGGAAGCGGATGTTGGCGACCACACCGAACGGTATGTGTTGCCGCTGACGATTGCGTGGGGCACGGAAACCACGTCGCCGCTCTACATGCAATTGGCGCTGGCTCGTGTGCGCCAGAGCCGCAACATGGGCCATATCACCGATGCCTTCGCGGTCCCGGCATTTACGTATGGCGTGCTGCGCAAGCTCAAGGAACGCGCTGTTGTACCGACCGTGCAAAAGAGCGAGATCCGCTTCATCCCGACCGAACGTCTGGATGCGCTGAACTTCAATTTCAAGCCGGGCGAACCGTTGCCCGAGATTCGCTGGCTTGCCGCCGAGCAGAGCAACAGCTCGCTCGTGATTGGCGACCAGGTCGTGCTGAAGCTCGTGCGGCGCCTCGTTGGCGGCATCCATCCGGAAGCCGAGATGAGCCGCTACCTGACGAAGCTCGGCTATGCGAACACCGGTCCGCTGTTCGGCGAGGTCGTGCGCGTCGATCCGGAAGGCGTGCCGCACACGCTGTGCATCTTGCAGGGGTTCATCGATAACCAGGGCGATGCCTGGAACTATGCGCTCGATTATCTGCGCCGCACCGTCGATGAACTCGCGCTGGCAGTGGACACCGAAGACCATTCGATGGATCGCGAGAAGGAGATGCAAGGCATCGAGGGATACCGGACGATTGCGGGGATCATCGGGCGTCGTCTGGGCGAACTGCACGTCGCGCTCGCCTCGCCGTCCGACGATCCGGCATTCGCGCCCGAGACGGCATCGAAGGAAGATGTGCGCGCATGGAACGACGGCACGCATACGCTGCTCGTCACCGCGCTCGATATCCTCGGCGCCAAGATCCGCGACTTCAGCGAGCATGATCGCGAACTCGCGCAGAGCCTGCTCGATCGCCGCGACCTGCTGCTTGCAGCCGTGCAGAAACTCGTGCCGGAGAGCGCCAATGCACTGCGTATCCGGATTCACGGCGACTTCCACCTGGGCCAGGTCTTGATGGCGCAAGGCGATGCCTTCCTGATCGACTTCGAAGGCGAACCGGCGCGGCCGCTGGAGGAACGCCGCAAAAAGTCGAGCCCGTTGCGTGACGTGGCCGGCTTATTGCGTTCCTTGTCCTACGCCAGCGCCGCTGCGCAGCCGACGACCGAAAACGCACCGGCAGCCGCCGCCGATCGCAAACGTGCACTGTTCGAGCGCCTGCGCGCCCATGGCGAAGAAGGTTTCCTTGCTGAATACAATGCGGCGGTTGCAGCTTCCCCGCAGCCCGTCGCCGGCGATGAAGCCACCCTGGCCGCCTTGCTCGATCTCTTCCTGATCGAAAAGGCCGCCTACGAAATCCGCTATGAAGCGGCGAACCGTCCGACCTGGATCGGCTTGCCGTTGCGTGGCCTCGCGTCGCTTGCGAGCCGCCTGCTTGGCGACACCGGCGCACCGCTCGCGCCCGGCTCGCGTCCCGCGGACGCCGCAGAAAAGGACATCTCCGATGGAAACGAAAATGAATAAGCGCACCGACGACCGAAGCCTGACTGAAGGGCTGCATCCGCTCGATATCGACGCACTTGTCGAAGCGCGCCATCCCGATCCGTTTTCAAAGCTCGGGCTGCACCAGACCGATGCAGGGCCCGTCGTGCGCGTGCTGCTGCCCGGCGCGACCAGCGTGCAGGTTCTCGCGCGCGACAGCAGCGCGCCGCTCGGTACGCTCACGCAGATTCATCCGGCGGGGCTGTTTGTCGGGTTTATCGATGAGGCTCAGGCCTACCGGCTGAATATCGACTGGCACGGCACGCCGCAGGAAGTCGCCGATACCTATTCGTTCGGCCCCGTTCTCGACGAAGACGCACTGAACCGCATCTCATGGGGCGACCCGTATGCCGTGCTCGAATGCCTCGGGTCGCGGCCGGTCGTGCATGACGGGGTATCGGGCGTGCGGTTCGCCGTCTGGGCGCCCAATGCGCGCCGGGTGTCCGTAGTCGGCGATTTCAATTCTTGGGATGGCCGTCGTCATCCGATGCGCCTGCGCCACAACGCAGGCGTATGGGAACTGTTCGTACCGGGACTGGGCGCGGGCACGCGCTACAAGTACGAAATCATCTCGCGCGAGGGCCACGCCTTGCCGCTGAAGGCTGACCCTTGCGCATTGCAGAGCGAGCTGCCGCCGGCGACGGCTTCAGTGGTCGCGGATGCGGATGCCATCGATGGATATAGCTGGACCGACAGCGAGTGGATAAACACGAAGCGCGGCCCAAAGCAGACCGTCAACGCGCCGATCTCCATCTACGAAGTCCACGCCGAATCGTGGCTGCGCGTGGCGGAAGAGGGCAACCGCGGCATGAACTGGCACGAACTCGCCGAGCGCCTGATTCCCTATGCCAAGAGCATGGGCTTCACGCACCTCGAGTTCATGCCGATTGCAGAGCATCCGTTTGGCGGTTCGTGGGGATATCAGCCGTTGGGGCAATTCGCGCCCTCGGCACGATTCGGGACACCGGAGCAATTTGCCGAGTTCGTGAATCGTGCGCACGAAGCTGAACTGGGGATCATTCTCGACTGGGTGCCGGCGCATTTTCCAAACGATGCCCACGGGCTTTTCCAGTTCGATGGCACGCCGCTTTATGAGCACGCCGATCCGCGCGAGGGATATCACCAGGACTGGAACACGATGATCTACAACCTCGGCCGCAACGAGGTGAGTGCGTTCCTGGTCGCATCCGGGCTGGCGTGGCTGAAGCGGTATCACGTCGATGGATTGCGCGTGGACGCGGTCGCGTCGATGTTGTACCGGGACTATTCGCGCAAGGCCGACGAGTGGGTGCCGAACATCTACGGCGGCCGTGAAAATCTCGAATCGATTGCGTTTCTCAAGCGCCTGAATCACGAGGTGCGTCAGATTCCGGGTGCGATCACGATTGCTGAAGAATCGACGGCATGGCCGGGAGTGACGGCGCGCGTTGAAGACGGCGGACTGGGTTTCGATTTCAAGTGGAACATGGGGTGGATGCACGACACGCTGCATTACATGGAAGAAGATCCTGTGTATCGGCAGTATCACCACAACATGTTTA
>NZ_CAXTGZ010000056.1:0-18465 GCF_964243625.1 uncultured Caballeronia sp. | reverse complement strand
GATTGCGCTTGGGCGGAACTGGCGGCAAGCAAGCCGAACATGCCAGCAGTAACGGTCGCCTTGCCCGCGGCTTTCAGCACGCGGTTCACGGTTGGCTTCATGGACTCTCCTGTCGTATCAACGTTAAAACCGGGATGTCGCGAGCAATGAATGCCTCGCTCTTTATTTAACTGTTCTTATGAATGCCCGTTATGGACAACCTGATTCAAGCGTCACCCGGGCATGGCTCAATGACATGACTCTTGGCGTACGCTGAACGGTGTACGCGCTGATGGAGCTCACTCAGGGCGGGGACCATCTTTACGGATCATTTTTCCGGACAAAAATAACTTTGCTTATGCCGCGTATAGCGTTTTGAATAGGTTGCGCATGACGGACTTAACCGAAACGTGATCCGGCGCAAGCCGCCGCGGTTGAACCCGGTGATTGATTGCACGCATCGATTGCCCCGCGCGCCATACGCTACGGCGCAGACGCGCCGGTTACTCTGGAGCGGACATTGAAAATGCACGCAAAAATCAGACAGAGCGCATTGTTAATGCAGATGATTTTGGGAGGAAGGGAACTGCAGCCGGTAGTCTAGAAACTGTGGCGTCATTACGTCATTGCCATGCTTCCCGTAGACGACGGAATTGTTTTTTGTTTCGGATGAGAAAAGGAAACTGGCTTAATCGCCGCGCGTTCGAATCGGTATTAAAAAATGCATGGATCGATTAATGTGCTTATGCACTATCACCGATATTTAAACAACGAGCTTCACGTAGCTTCGACGATTCGGTTTATGGACTAATTACGGTACGGGGAATTTGCGGGCGAGCGGGGGTCGTCCGACGGACGACCCGATGCACGTGGCGTGCTGCGCTCTTCGTTGTAACGCGCGATGTCCGCGCGGATCGACCCGCCGCCATGCAATTGCGCGCCTTGATCGGCACGCGCTCCGCCACGGACTTCCGCGCTGACCGGCGTGAGTCCGGACCCGGCGGCAACGCGCTGGTAACCAAAAGGCCGCGCGCCACTGTCGACGTCGTCGACTCGCATCGCGCGTCGATTCACGGCTTGCCACTGCCCGTGCACATCGCCGCCGCGATTGAAAGCGCCATGCGCGAGCACCGCGCCATTCGAGCCGGCACCACCGGCGAACGCCACCGTTGCACACATTGCCGACGCCGCAACCAGACCGGCTGCAGCGGCGAGAAACAAGCGACGGGCGTGGCGGATTCGGATGAGCGACATGTCGATACTGCAGGGCGTCCGACTCGTTCCAGCGTGCTTTGGACGTGTGTTCCGTTTGCATCGCCGACCGGTTGCTGTCGGATGATCAGGACATTTCGTCTATACGATGACGTCCCGCCAACCGGTCTACCAGTCAATTTATTGTGCCCGGTGATCGGCGTCGAGCCAAAAAGTGTTAGGTCTTCCTGATGGTTGTAACACCATGTTACTTCACACTTTTTTGCCGATCCGGGTAAGTGCGGATGCCCGTTTTGTATGAGTGAAAAACAAGAATTCCGCTCTGGGACCAGTGGTACGCGGCTGGTCCTACCGGCCACACTCGAGCATCGAAACTCATGCGTTTGCCGCATTAATAAATCATTTAAATGAATTTGCATATTGAATGGCTATCCGGCGAAAATAGGCGTTCTCGACGCGTGTTCGAGCGGTTTCGGTCGTCCATGAGAGGCGTCGGTCCCCGTTCAGTACCTTTACGCCGCAAACTGCCAAGAATCTTCAATGACTCGCCCCAAGTTCCTTCCCGATAACTTCACCCTTGCCCTGATCGGCACAGTGATCCTCGCCAGCCTTTTGCCCTGTCGCGGTGCCGCTGCTGTCGGCTTCAACTGGCTGACGAACATCGCGGTCGGACTGTTGTTTTTCCTACACGGCGCAAAGCTGTCGCGCGAAGCCATCGTGTCTGGCATGACGCACTGGCGTCTGCATATCGTCGTCCTGCTGAGCACGTTTGCGCTGTTTCCGTTGCTGGGACTGGCGCTGAAACCCATCCTCACCCCACTCGTCACACCCGCGCTTTACATGGGCATCCTGTTTCTCTGCACGCTGCCCTCCACGGTGCAGTCGTCCATCGCGTTCACGTCGATTGGCAAAGGCAACGTGCCGGCCGCCGTCTGCGCGGCGTCGGCGTCCAGCCTGCTCGGAATCTTCATCACACCCGCCCTCGTGGGCTTGGTTGTAACGGACGGTGCCGGCCGCGCGGGATCTGCTTGGCATACGGTCGGCAATATCGTGCTGCAATTGCTGGTTCCTTTTATTGCCGGGCAGTTGCTGCGGCCTGTGATCAGCAAATGGCTCGACAAGAATCGCAGCATCCTGCGTTTTGTCGATCAGGGCTCGATTCTCCTGGTCGTGTACGTCGCGTTCAGCGAAGCGGTGAACGAAGGCATCTGGCACACCATCTCTTTGCAGACGCTCGGCGGCCTGGTGGTTGTCAACATCGTGCTGCTGGCCGTGGCGCTGCTGGTCACGACCTTCGCCAGCAAACGGCTCGGGTTCAACCGGGCGGACCAGATCACCATCATCTTTTGCGGGTCGAAGAAGAGCCTGGCGTCGGGGATTCCGATGGCGAAGGTCATTTTTGCCTCGCACGCGGTAGGCGCGGTCGTGCTGCCGCTGATGCTGTTCCACCAGATCCAGCTGATGACCTGCGCAGTACTCGCCCAACGCTGGGGCGCACGCGATACTTCCGGCGAAGAAGCGAACCAGTCTCAAAGCGCAGGCGCGCAGGTTCGCCAATAAGCTCCGGCTCTTTGCTTCCCCTGGGAACATTGCAGCAACCTGTTGCAGAATCAGCATAACCACTCCATCTAACCGAGCATCAAGCCGCCCCGTGCGGCTTTTTTGCTATTTGAAGTCTGTTCAGGCGTCCTGTCGACTCGGTCGAATGGGATATGAGTTGATTCGCCGTCGGGCAAATCGACTGTTTCGCTTCGCTTCACGTCATATGCCGTTTGGCGGACTGGTGGCCGGGCATGTGCCTTGCCACACTTGAAGACAACGCATCGTCACGGGCAGCGAACGGCCCGCACGCGTTTCCATCAAGTTCTAATCGAAGCGGCCAGGATTTCATCATGCAAAGAATGACTGACGGCATCGCGACTTCGTCCGCGCTCGATCCGTTTTTGCGCGAGCTCCGCTTCAAGCGAGGCTCCGCCACAGACACAGCCCACGCTCTGCAGGCATTAATAGACGCCGGTCTCGACCGGCTGCCGCTTCCCGGCAAGGGCGCGACGCTCGAGCGGTGGCGCTCCCTTGCCGCCGTCGCCGCGTGCGACCTGGCGCTGGTCAAGCTATACGAAGGACATACCGATGCACTCGCAATCATCGCGGAAATTGGCGATGGCTTTGCTCCGGCAGCCGGCCAGACATGGGGCGTTTGGGCAGCCGAGCCGCCGACCGCACGCCTCGCTGCGAGCGCATCGTCGGACGGCGGGAGCGCGCTCACGCTTCAGGGCACCAAGGCGTGGTGCTCGGGCGCGGCGTCGGTAAGCCACGCGCTCGTTACCGCCTGGAACGAAAAGGACGAGCCAATCCTGGCCGCCGTCGATCTGCGTCAGCCGGGCGTTCGAGTCACTAATGAGGGCTGGATGGCGGTGGGCATGTCCGCGAGCGCCAGCGTGGACGTTCACTTCGATAACGCCCACGCTGCGCGCATCGGCGCGCCACGCGCTTATCTGGAACGCGCGGGTTTCTGGCATGGCGGCGGCGGAATTGCCGCGTGCTGGTTCGGCGCGGCGGCGGCTATCGGCAACTTCGTCAAGCAGGACGCGACGCGTCGCGCCGACCCGTACAAGCTCGCGCATCTTGGCGCTATCGATACCGCACTTGCCAGCACAGCCAGCCTTCTGCGGGAAACGGCTGCGCAGATTGACCGCGAGCCTCGCGCCGACGCGATGCCGGGCGCGTTTCGCGCGCGGCTTGCGGCGGAGCGGGCGGCAATCGAAGTCATCGAACGTGCGGGGCGTGCGCTTGGCGCGGCGCCGCTTTGTCGTAATCGCCATTTCGCCAGCCTGATGGCTGATCTACCCGTCTTTATCCGGCAGAGTCACGCCGAACGCGACGAAGCCGCGCTTGCAGAGCGGATCGTGAAAGAGGAAGGCAGCGCATGGAACCTGTAGTTACTCAAGTGGAAAACGCAGAGCACAATGATCGGGCAATCGAGGGACGCGGCACGCCAGAAGCTGCATGGCAAAGCTCGGAGCAACTTTCCACTCTCCCCGAAGTCGATCCGGGCACGCTCGTCCCGCCGGGCGCGCGTGCGGTGATTGTTTCTCCGCATCCCGACGATGAAATCCTCGGCACCGGCGGCTTGCTCGCACGTCTGTCCGATTTAGGCCGCAAGGTATTGATCATTGCGGTGACCGATGGCACCGCAAGCCATCCCGATTCGCCTGAATGGCCAGCCGCGCGCCTCGCCGCCACGCGGCCGCAGGAAACGCGTGACGCGCTCCAGCGATTGCGGATGCGCCACGTTGCGCTGGTTCGGCTCCATTTGCCGGATGGCGGCGGCAACACCTTCGAGTCAGACCTGTCGAAAGCGCTCGAAGCGCACCTGAAACCCGAGGACGTCGTGTTCGGCACCTGGCGCTATGACGGCCATCCCGACCACGAATCGGTCGGCCGGGCGGTTACAGCCGTTGCCGGCGCACTTGATCTACCCTTCGTGGAAGTTCCGGTCTGGACGTGGCATTGGGCAGCGCCCGACGATTCGCGCGTGCCCTGGAGCCGTGCGCGCCGCATCTCGCTTGACGACGCAACCCTCGCTCGCAAGGTTCACGCGGTCCAGGCGTTCCGCAGCCAGATAGAAGCCGATGGTTCCACGGGCCGCGACGCCATTCTCCCGGCACATGTGCTGGAGCGCCTCACGCGCCCCTACGAGGTCGTCCTGATATGACCGGCGAACCGAACGCGCACGAGTATTTCGACGGCCTGTACAAGCGTAGTGACGACCCCTGGCTGCTTCGCGACCGCTGGTACGAACGCCGCAAGCGGGCATTGACGCTCGCCGCATTACCCGATGAACGCTACCGCCGCGCCTACGAACCCGGCTGTGCGAACGGTGAATTCACGGCCGAACTGGCGGCGCGTTGCGACACGCTTCTCGCGGCGGATCTGAATCCGGCGGCTGTCGATCTGGCGCGTCGCCGAGTGGCGGATCTGCGCCACGTCCAGGTTGAACAACGCGCAATGCCCGATGACTGGCCCGACGGCGAGTTCGACCTGATTGTCGTCAGCGAAGTGGCTTATTACCTGACGCACGACCAGCTCGGACGGCTGGTACAACGGCTGACGTCTTCCCTGTGCGCAGGCGGAACCGTGGTTGCGTGCCACTGGCGTCGGCCAATCGAAGGATGGCGATTTACCGGCGACGACGTTCACGCCGAACTCCGCGCAACGCTTGCGATTCCGGCCCTGTCGCACTATGAAGACGACGACCTCGTGCTCGACGTGTGGTCATCGAACAAGGCGTCGGTGCATCAGCGCGAAGCCCGTTAGATCCCATTTACTAAACAAGGAAGCAAACCGAAAGTCTTGTCAGCAAGCCGTTGCGGGTTTTCTCTAAGGCCCGCGACGGTAAAATGCCCATCGTTTTACTATACAATCCCCGCGATCATGCGAACCTCGCTTTACCGATAAACACCGGCCGAACGAGCTTCATAAACCATAGAACACGCATGCGGAGATTGAAAGACAGATGGGTACAACCATTCGTGATGTCGCACGCGCAGCCAGCGTGTCGATCGGCACGGTATCGCGGGCACTGAAGAACCAGCCGGGTTTGTCGGAAGCGACGCGCGAACGTGTAGTGGAAGCGGCGCGGCAACTCGGCTACGACGCCGCCCAGCTCCGCACGCGCATCCGGCGCGTCACCTTCCTGCTGCATCGCCAGCACAATAATTTCGCGGTCAGCCCGTTCTTTTCCCACGTCCTGCATGGTTTCGAGGAAGCGTGCCGCGAGCGGCGGCTGGTGCCTTCGGTACTGACAGCCGGCCCGACCCACGACCTCGCCCAGCAAATGCGGCTTCACGCACCCGACGCGGTGGCCGTCGCGGGATTCATCGAACCTGAATTGCTTGCTCACCTGCGTTCGATGAACCGGCCCGTCGTGCTGATCGACCTGCACGCGCCGGGATTCCGTTCGGTCAACGTCGACAACACGCGCGGCGCGGCGCTCGCCATGCAGCATCTCTTTGCCATGGGCAGAAAGCGCATTGCGTTCATTGGCGGGTCGCTGGCGCACTACAGCATCGCGCAGCGGGCGATGGGCTACCGGCTTGCGTACTTCGAAGCCGGCATGCTTTTCGACCCTACGCTCGAAGTGACGACGCAGCCGGCCATCGACGCGGAAGTCGCCGCCGCCGACGCCATGGAGCGCCTGATCGCGCAAGCTCACCAGCAATCGAAGCCGCTGCCGGACGCTGTTTTCGCCTATAACGATGCAGCGGCCCTCGCCGCCATGCGTGTCTGCGTGGCGCACGGGCTGCGAATTCCGGAAGACGTGGCGTTTGTCGGTTTCGACGACATTCCCGCCGCAGCCCAAAGCACGCCGCCGCTCACCACGGTCACGGTGGACAAGGAGGCGCTTGGCCGTCGCGGCGTGGACCTGCTGCTGGAAACCGCGCAAAACAACGACGCCAGCGATGCCGACATGGACATCACCACCGACACGCTCGTGCCCGTGCGCCTGATTCCGCGCGCGAGCTCGGCAATAACACGGACACAGACATCGGTATGAACTCAACCGCGTTCCAGGCGGCGGACCGGGCCGAACCGGACTTCCGCAGCCGCGATTTCCTGCTCGATCATGTGCGCCACACGCTCGCGTTCTACGAGCGGACGGCCCGCGATCCATCGGGCGGGTTTTATCATTTCTTCAAAGATGACGGCACGGTCTACGACCACACCACGCGGCATCTGGTCAGCAGTACGCGCTTTGTCTTCAATCACGCGATGGCCTTTCGCCATTTCGGTGGCCAGCACCATCTGGACAACGCGCGCCACGCGTTTGCGTTTTTGCGCAACTCCCATTGGGACGCCGTGAACCAGGGTTACGACTGGGAGATCGAGTGGCGCGATGGCGCGAAACGCACGCTGGACGGCACGCGGCATTGCTACGGCAACGCGTTTGTGCTGCTCGCGTGTGCGCACGCGGCGATGGCGGGTATCGACGAAGCCCGGCCTCTAATAGATGAAACCTTCCAGTTGATGGACCAGCACTTCTGGGATGCGAATGCCGGTCTCTACGCCGACGAAGCCACGCCCGACTGGCAGTTGTCGCCTTATCGCGGGCAGAACGCGAACATGCACGCGACCGAAGCGCTGCTCGCCGCGTACGAGGCGACCGGCCATGTGCTTTATCTGGACCGGGCAGAGAAGATCGCCGGCAACATCACGCTGCGTCAGGCGCGGCTTTCGAACGGCCTCGTGTGGGAACACTTTAACGAGGATTGGTCGGTCGACTGGCATTACAACGAATCCGACAGTTCGAACATCTTCCGCCCGTGGGGTTTCCAGCCCGGTCACCAGACCGAATGGGCAAAGCTGCTGCTGATCCTGGAGCGGCATCGGGCGTTGCCGTGGCTCGCACCGCGCGCTATCGAACTGTTCGACGCCGGCTTCAACCGCGCGTGGGACGAGCAGCACGGCGGCCTCTACTACGGCTTCGGCCCCGACAATTCCATTTGTGACCACGACAAATACTTCTGGGTTCAGGCCGAGACTTTCGCCACGGCCGCGCTGCTCGGCAAACGCACGGGCCTCGAACGCTTCTGGGATTGCTACGACGAACTCTGGCGCTATAGCTGGGCGCATTTCGTCGATCACAAATACGGCGCGTGGTTCCGCATCCTGACCTGCGACAACCGCAAATACGGCGATGAAAAAAGCCCCGCCGGCAAGACCGATTACCACACGATGGGCGCGTGCTACGAGGTGCTGAACGCGTTGGGCGTCAATACGCCGGACACATCAGCCTCAGCCACCACGACCCAGCACATCGCCGAAACAGAGACGGCCAGACAATGAACGCGACGACCTCCACTCCTGCCTTCCCGCAATTCGTCTCCGCTGGCGACATCCTCACCGACCTGATCCGCACCGGCCCGTCGGACTGGCTCTCGCGTCCGGGCGGCGCGGGCTGGAACGTGGCGCGCGCCGTTGCGCGTCTCGGTTTGCCGACGGCGTCGGCGGGATCGCTCGGTACGGACAATTTCTCCGATGAACTCTGGGACGCGAGCGTCGCCGCCGGTCTCGACATGCGCTTCATGCAGCGCGTCGAACGCCCGCCGTTACTGGCGATCGTCCACAAGACGCAGCCACCGACTTATTACTTCATGGGCGAAAACGGCGCGGACCTCGCCTTCGATCCCGCGCTGCTCCCGTCCGGCTGGATGGACGCCGTGAAATGGGCGCACTTCGGCTGCATCAGCCTCGTGCGCCAGCCGCTTGGGGACACGCTCGCGGGTCTTGCCGCGCAACTGCGCGAACACGGCGTGAAGATCAGCTTCGACCCGAATTACCGGAATCTGATGGAACACGGTTACGAGCCGACCTTGCGCAAGATGGCGGCACTCGCCGATCTCATCAAAGTCTCCGACGAAGATCTGCAACGCCTCTTCCCGCACATTGCAAACGAGGCCGACGCCCTCGCCGAAATCCGCGCGATGAACCCGCAAGCTACCGTGCTCGTCACGCGCGGCTCGTCGCAGGCAACCTTGCATGTCGGCGAGGAAAGCTGGCAAGCCACGCCGCCTAAAGTCCAGGTCGCGGACACAGTCGGCGCCGGCGATGCGTCCATCGGCGGCTTGCTTTACAGCCTCATGACCCGGCCGGGCGGCTGGCCCGACCATCTGCGGTTTGCGTTGGCGGCCGGCGCTGCGGCTTGCCGCATGTCGGGCGCGCATTCTCCGTCGCTCGAAGAAGTCGAGGATCTGCTGGCCTGAAACGTGCGCTCACCGCTTACGAAAAAGACGGTCATACGCGCGATAAATACGCGTGCTAGCATCGTTTTCAACCTTTGGCGGAGCGCATCATGGAAGACACGATCTACACGAAGGGCATCTACACCGCGACTATCGGCGTTCGTCCGACCGACGACGGCCAGTTCCAGGGCGTCGTCTCGCTGGTCCGGGACGACGGCGAGGATAGCGACGAACCGAAACTCTACGATGTCGCCGCCACATCCCTCTCCGAAGAAGAAGCGCTGGACGAAGCCCGCGCGCTCGCGCACCGGATTCTCGGCGAAATCGAACTCTGAAATGTACGGCGGCACTGGATTTCCCGCGCCGCCGTTTCCGTTTAACTCAGCTTGGACGGGAGACTCAGCATGTCCGAACAACTCTTTCTTTACGGCGTCTATTCAATCCACGTTCGTCCTATTGAATTGGAGGGAACGCGGTGGGACGCTGAATACGAAATCCGTCATCTCGACAAAGCCGTGCAGCCGTGGAAAACCATAGGCGGAGACAACGGTTTGTCGAGCCCGACCGATGCCGTCGATGCCGCGCATGTACAGGCGGTCGCCGACATTGAAGCCGGCGCGGGCATTCCCAAACCAAAGACGTTTCCTTAATTTTTGGCAGCGGACGAAGCCTTCTGCGCCTCGGCTTTATCAATCGATACCGCGCGCTCATGCGCCTCGCGTGACGTTGCACGCGCGACGTACTCGGACAGCGCGCCGCCCGGTTCGATCAGCTTCGCCATGTACGCAATCTGCAGCGTGCTCGAAACGAGGATATCGGCGGCTGTAAAACGCTCGCCGAGCAACCACGGCCCGTGCGCGAGCGCCGATTCGATCGCCTTCTCCACGCGACCCAGATCACCCCAGCCGAAACTCACGCTGTTTCCGGGCGCGCCGATCATCTTTTCAGCCATTGCCGGTTCAAGGCAAGCGCCCGTGAAGAACATCCACTGGAGGAAGCGGCCGCGTAGAGGATCGTCGAGTGGAACGCCGAGGCCGGCCTGCGGGTGTTTATCGGCGAGATACAGGAGCACCGCGCCCGACTCTGCAACGCAGACGCCGTCGTCATCGAGCGCGGGCAGCTTCGACATGGGATTTACCGCACAGAACGCCGCTTCGTTTTGTTCGCCGGCGCGGATGTTCACGTATGCGAACTCGTACGGCACACCCAGTTCCTCGAGCATCCACAGCGCGCGAAACGCGCGAGTCTTTGGCCAGTAGTAGAGCTTCATGGGCGGATCTTCCTCGTTGTGAGGCTGCATATCTTCGTCGCAGCAGGAGCATTGAGATTACCCGCTCCTGGGCACTTCGCGGTGCGGGTTAACCACACGTTAGCCATTCGGCCGGCTTTTTCTACTCAACGGCGATCGATAAGATGGGTTTCATTGCGCTGCAGCTCATATGAGCGCGAGAAACGCAAAAAATCTCCGCTTATGGCGAGGAAGAATGACGACATCCCTCAATACCAACGATAAACGCCGGAGACTTCATGAACGCGCGTGTCCCATTTGCAGACCATCCGCCGCTCGCCGCCTATCAGCTCACCGATAACCTCAACGCAACTCAGGGCCGGATCTTCCTGACCGGCACGCAGGCGCTGGTTCGCCTCGTCCTGATGCAACGGCAACTGGACCGATCTGCGGGCATGAACACCGCGGGTTTCGTGAGCGGGTATCGTGGATCGCCGCTTGGCATGGTGGATCAACAATTGTGGAAGGCGAAGAAGCTGCTGGCGTCGCACGACGTGCGCTTCCTTCCCGCAATCAACGAAGAACTTGGGGGCACCGCGGTTCTCGGCACGCAGCGCGTGGAATCCGATCCTGAACGCACGGTCGATGGCGTGTTCGCCATGTGGTACGGCAAAGGCCCGGGCGTGGACCGTGCCGGCGATGCGCTCAAGCACGGCAACGCCTACGGTTCGTCGCCCCATGGCGGCGTACTCGTCGTGGCAGGCGATGACCACGGCTGCGTGTCGTCATCCATGCCGCATCAGTCCGACCAGGCAATGATCGCGTGGCATATGCCGGTGGTGAATCCATCGAATATCGCCGATATGCTCGAGTTCGGTCTTTATGGATGGGCGTTGTCACGCTTTTCGGGCGCGTGGGTGGGATACAAGGCGATTTCGGAAACGGTGGAGTCGGGATCGACCGTCGACCTCGATGCGTTGCAGACCGTTTGGCCGGCGCCGGAAGGTTTCATCGCGCCTGAAGGCGGTTTGCATAATCGCTGGCCCGACCTGCCGAGCCTGACAATCGAAGCGCGGCTGGCCGCTAAGCTGGAAGCGGTGCGCTATTTCTCCAAGACCAATTCCATCGATAAATGGATCGCCCCAAGCCGTCATGCGAACGTCGGCATTGTGACGTGCGGCAAGGCGCATCTGGACTTGATGGAAACGTTGCGCCGTCTGGATCTGACCGTCGATGATCTCGACGCCGCTGGCGTGCGCATCTATAAAGTGGGCTTGTCGTTTCCGCTAGAAACCACGCGGCTCGATACGTTCGTGGAAGGCCTGTCCGAAGTGCTGGTCATCGAAGAAAAAGGCCCGGTGATCGAGCAGCAGATCAAAGACCATTTGTATAACCGGACACAAGGTGCGCGGCCGGTTGTGATCGGCAAGAACGCGCAGGACGGCGCAATGCTGTTGAGCGCGCTTGGCGAACTGCGTCCGTCGCGCGTGTTGCCTGTCTTCGCCGACTGGCTCGCGCGGCACAAACCGGCGCTTGATCGGCGCGACAAAGTTGTCGATCTCGTTGCGCCGCAAATCCTGTCGAATGCCGCCGATGCCGTCAAACGCACGCCGTATTTTTGCTCGGGCTGTCCGCACAATACATCCACCAAGGTGCCCGATGGATCGATTGCCCAAGCCGGAATCGGTTGCCATTTCATGGCTTCTTGGATGGAACGCGACACGACCGGCCTGATCCAGATGGGCGGCGAAGGTGTGGATTGGGTGTCGCATTCCATGTTCACGAAAACGCCGCATGTCTTCCAGAATCTCGGCGACGGCACGTACTTTCATTCGGGCATCCTGGCGATTCGCCAGGCGGCCGCGGCGAAGACGAACATCACGTACAAGATCCTGTACAACGACGCCGTCGCAATGACCGGCGGCCAGCCTGTCGACGGCAGCATTTCCGTGCCGCAAATCGCGCGGCAGGTCGAAGCGGAAGGCATCGCAACGCTGGTCGTGGTCAGCGACGAACCCGAAAAATACGACGGGCATCACGACCAGTTTCCGAAGGGCACGACGTTCCACCACAGACGCGAACTCGACGACGTTCAACGGCGTTTGCGTGACATCAAAGGCGTGACGGTCCTCATCTACGATCAAACGTGCGCAGCGGAAAAACGCCGCAGAAGGAAAAAAGGCGAATTCCCCGATCCGGACAAACGCCTGTTCATCAACGAAGCCGTGTGCGAGGGTTGCGGCGATTGCGGCGTGCAGAGCAATTGTTTATCGGTCGAACCGGTGGAAACCGAACTCGGACGCAAGCGCCGCATCGACCAGTCGTCGTGCAACAAGGACTACTCGTGCGTGAACGGCTTTTGCCCGAGCTTCGTGACGCTGGAAGGCGCGAAACTCAAGAAGGCGGCCGGCAACGGATTCGATCCCGAGGCGCTCGCGGCACGCGTGGATGGGTTGCAGGAACCCGCGCTCAAACTCGATAACGCGCCGTACGACATCCTGATCACCGGAGTCGGCGGCACGGGCGTGGTCACGGTCGGCGCGCTCATCAGCATGGCGGCGCATCTTGAAGGCAAGAGCGCGTCGGTGCTCGACTTCATGGGCTTCGCGCAAAAGGGCGGCGCGGTGCTGTCATTCGTACGTTTCGCCGCGACCGATGCTTTGCTTAACCAGGTTCGCATCGATACCCAGCAGGCTGACGTGCTGCTCGCGTGCGACATGGTCGTGGGCGCGAGCGCCGACGCATTGCAAACCGTCCGGCATGGCCGCACGCGCATTGTCGTGAACACGCACGCCATTCCGAACGCGACGTTCGTGCAGAACCCGGACGCGAATCTTCACGCCGGATCGCTGCTCGAAAAGATGCAGCATGCAGCGGGCGCGGAGCGCATGAACACGTGTGACGCCCAGGCGCTGGCAACGCGCTTTCTCGGCGACACGATTGGCGCGAACATCCTGATGCTGGGTTACGCGTGGCAACTCGGACTCGTGCCCGTGTCGCACGCGGCGTTGATGCGCGCCATCGAGTTGAACAACGTCGCTGTACCTATGAACAAGCTCGCATTTGCCATCGGGCGATTGGCGGCTGCGGATATCGGCGCACTTGAAGCACTGCGCAAGACCTCGGCCGCGCCACGAATCGAAATGAACGCGATGCCGCTCGAAACGTTGATTGCCGATCGCGAGGCGCGATTGCTGGCATATGGCGGTTCGCAATATGTGACGCGATACCGCTCGTTGGTTTCAGTTGCCGCTGCATCCGGCAACGATGCCGTGACGCGGGCGGTCGCCACGACGTTTTATCGGCTGCTTGCTGTGAAAGACGAATACGAAGTCGCGCGGCTTCACACCGATCCCGCTTTCCGCGCGGCTTTGGAAGCACAGTTCGAAGGAACCGCCGGCCAGGATTTCGCCGTGAAGTTCAACATGGCACCGCCGGTTTTATCGAAGGCGAAAAATGGCGGCGCGCCGCGCAAGATGACGTTCGGGCAATGGCTATGGCCGGTGCTCGGCGTGATGTCGAAGGTGCGTGGTTTGCGAGGAACAGTGATCGATCCGTTCGGCCGGTCGCTGGAACGCAAGATGGAACGCCAGCTTCCCGGCGACTACGAAATCACCGTTCAACGCGCGCTCAGGGCGATGACGCCTGACAACGTAAAAGACGTCGAAACGCTTGCGCTGCTGCACGAACGCATTCGCGGATATGGGCACGTGAAGCTGGCGAATTTATCGATGGTGAAGCGGCGCGAACGCGATCTGGGCGCGAAGCTCGGGATTGCGGTCGAGACGGGACGCTACGTGCAGGCATCACTGGATGAGCTCAAGGGCGCCGGCGCCCTGAGGGGGATTCCAGTCGTCGTGGCGAAATGAAAAGACGCGAGCTGATTCACGTGGATCAGCTCGACCCATTCCTACTCTTCCTCCTCCGCCTCCCAATCGATGTCTCCGCAAAGCACGACGCGCTGGCCGCCCATGCGAGTCTCCACCGACAACGTCACGCAAGGAAGCGCTTCATTGATCGATAAATACGGCTTCGTCACGTGCACGCGATCCGGCGCACCCAGCGCGTCCCTGAAGTAGGGACGGCGCAGCCAGTTCGCGCCTTGAGCATCGATCAAAGGCAACAACCGCGCTTCATGGGCAGCCCGATCAGCCCGAAGGACGACGTTCCGGCCGGCTTGCCGCCCGTTGACATCGAGCAGAAAACATCGGGCGGCGTTATCGAGGGCGAGGAAGTTCCAGCACACCTCTTCCAGCGGCTCGCCTGCCGCCAGCCGCTCGGCCGCGCGCTCGAACGCACGTACATACGGTTGCAGACGGGCTGCCACCCGCCGCTCCTTCGCCTCGGTCTGCAGGCGGAAACGCTCCGTCAGCTCGCTCATCAACGTGTGCGCCTGAGGCGCATCGGCAAGACCCGGATTCGGACGTCCAAAGAAAAATCCCTGCACGAAATCCGCGCCGCTTGCGAGCGCCAGTTGCGCCTCATGCTCGGTTTCAACGCCTTCGATCAGCACCAGCTTGCCCGCTTCATGCAGCAGCGAAACCACGCCGCACAGGATGGCCTCCATGTTGCGCCGGTGCTTGGAGTGGCTCATCCCGTGCAGCGTATGCGCCGACTGCGCGGCATGCGACAGCATCACGCGGTCGAGCTTCACGATATCCGGATCCAGTTGCCATATCCGTTCGATATTCGAATGTCCCGCGCCGAAGTCATCGAGCGCGATCAGAAAGCCGTGTTCACGAAAATGCTGCACGGCTTCGGCTAGTTTCTCGATGTCGTCTGCCCGATCCTCCAGCACCTCCAGCACCACACGACGCGGTTCGATATTCAAGCGCTTCAGATTCGCCAGCAACGCGGCCATGTGATACGGCTCGGTCAACGAACCCGGATGGACATTCAGGAACAGCCATTCGTTCTGAGCGCCCAGCACGTTGAAATTTTCCAGATGCAGCGCCTGCGACAGGCGGTCGAGCTGCATGGCCTCGCCAATGCGCGCGGCCTGACCAAACACATCGAGCGGCGACACGGCGCGATCGAGCGCATCGTGCGCACGCAACAAACCCTCATATCCGACCGCCCGCATGTGCGAGAGGCTGAACACCGGCTGGAAGACGCTCGATAGCGTCCAGTTGCCGTGGTCGACCGAATACCGGTCGAACCCCGATGTCACGCTCAGTTCAAAATTCCGCGGCGAGATCGGCTTGATCTTCTCCGGATTCGCTATCGCCATCATGCCTTCCCCGGACGAATGCACGCCTGCGTTTGTGTATCGTGCACTCCATCCTCTTTGTTTTTCGCAATCGATTGCGTTGCTTGCTGCGCCGCCCGCACGCTCAATCCTGGTTTCATACACTGCCCTCGATTATCTTTAAGCGGGGAATCTGCGCGTCCCGTCCCTCTGGATAAAGCAAGCTCCGTGCTCACGAGCCATGAGTGGTTTGCGGAGCTTTCGTCACCGTGTGCACCGAGGCGAGACGCCTCTTTCACGGGACGGCGTGCGGATCGCACCATTGCAGTGCGCGGCCCCGATTCAGACTGGCTCGCCCGTCCAAGCTAAACTTTGGTCCTTTGTTATCAAAAGAGCGTGGCGGGACGAAGTTCGCTCCTCATTGCTCCGATTACCGCACCAAGAAAAAAATGGATATCGTTTTCACCGTACTCATTCTGATGCTGGCAGTCGCGCTGTCCGGCTTCATCACGAGCGCGCTTGCCAGCAAGTTGCCGTTCACGTTGCCCTTGCCGCTCATTCAGATCGCAATCGGCGCGTGTCTCGCGTGGCCGGGATTCGGCTTGCACGTCACGTTCGATCCCGAGCTCTTCATGATGCTCTTTATCCCGCCGCTGCTCTTCGCCGACGGCTGGCGGATCCCGAAGCGCGAATTTTTCATGCAACGCCGCGCGATCCTGCTGCTCGCGCTCGGCCTCGTATTCATGACGGTGGGCGCGCTTGGCTGGTTCCTGCACGTGATGATTCCCGTCATGCCCTTGCCGGTCGCGTTCGCGCTGGCAGCGGTGTTATCGCCAACAGATGCTGTCGCGTTGAGCGGCATTGCGGGCAAGGGACGCATTCCGGCGAACCTCATGCACATCCTCGAAGGCGAGGCGTTGATGAACGACGCGTCTGGCCTGGTCGCGCTGAAGTTCGCCATCGCGGCGGCGCTGACAGGCGTGTTCTCGTTGCGCGCGGCATCTATAAGTTTTGTGGTGATCGCCGTCGGCGGCCTCGTGATCGGCGCGGTGATCAGTTGGCTCGTGACCACGATCCCACGGCGGATCGTAAAGATGTCCGACGACGATGACCCAGCCGCCGGCGTCGTCCTCACGTTGCTGATTCCGTTCGCCGCGTATCTGATCGCCGAGAAACTCGGTTGTTCGGGCATCCTCTCGGCGGTGTCCGCCGGCATGATGATGAACTTCCAGAGCCTGCGCGAGATCATCCCGACGGCGGCGCGCATCCGCATGACGAGCACCTGGACGATGATCGAGTTCGTCTTCAACGGCATGGTGTTCATTCTGCTCGGGCTGCAGTTTCCACACATCATCGGACGCGCGTTGATCGAGGCGCATCACGATGGTCTATACCAAGTGGGCTTGCTGCTGGGCTATGTGGCCGCGGTGGTCATCGCGCTTTATGGGTTGCGATTTGCGTGGGTGTGGGTGCTGCGCTGGGTCGCGAGCCGCGGCGCCGCGAAGCATGGCGTATCGAACGCAGTGCCGGGCGTGCGCACGGTGGCCATGACCACTATTGGCGGCGTGCGCGGCGCAGTCACGCTGGCCGGCGTGTTGTCGTTGCCCGAGGTTCTGCCGAACGGTACCGCGTTGCCGGGACGTGATCTGGCTATTTTCATCGCGTCGGGGACAATCCTGATGTCGCTGCTAATCGGCGTGATTGGATTGCCGCTGTTGCTGAGCGGATTGAAGCGTCGCGGCGATCCACACGCGGCGGAAGAACGCATCGCGCGCCGTCACGCAGCTCAGGCAGCGATTCGTGCAATCGATGCAGCTCAGGAAAAACTCACCGGCCAGATGGATGAAACCGGCGCGGCGCATTGTGCGGACTCCACGGCACGCGTGATGAGTTTGTACAGACGGCGACTTGAAGGACTCGGCGATGAAGAAGAGTCCCGTCGTTCCGCACGACAAAGTGAGATGGTCGAAACCAAGCTGAAGATGGCCGCGCTGCGGGCGGAGCGATCGGAGCTTCTGAAACTGCGCACGCGCCAGGCTATCAACGACGAAACCCTGAACAAGCTGATGCGCGAAATCGATTTGTCCGAAACCGCGATTGTGAATCGCAAGAAAGGCGCGGCCGCTTGAAGGGAGCTTCATTTCAATCAGCGAATCAAACCGGACAAACGGATGACTTAACGGACGTTTTAGGAGTTATCGTATTTTTCAACGATGAGCGCCGCGCCATACTTCATCCCATGCGTACTCCATGAAAGCGCATGATGTCGTTGTAACTCTCCGATCTTCCCGCTCACTGCCTTTGGCACTGAGCGGTTTTTTTTGGGCACTGGAGAACCCGGGTCAAGCGGAGCGAACGGAACAATCCAGCGGCTCGCCAATCAGCGCGGCAGTTTCCTGGTATTGCCGCCGGTGCGCAACAGGAGCTCCAATGTCGTTTCAAGGCGGATCACGCGCTCTGTAAGCCCTTCGACCTTCGCCTGTTGCGCCTTGACGCTGCTGTTCAACGACACCATGTTGTCGCTTATCTTGATGACGGTCGTGAGCGCGTCCCACAACTTGTCAGTCACGCCCATTACGCATTCTCCGCCGTCATTGCAGCGATACGCTTGTTCGACTCCTGGATGAACGACAACGTATCAACGAGTGATTCGCTCGCTTGCCTCGCAGACACATTTGCACGCTCAATCAAGGCGAGCAGATCGCGTTCGTCTTCTGACGGTGCAAAGCCTTGTGCTGCCTGACGCATGAGTTCTCCCAGGTTCAATCCGAGCCGTCTTGCAGTGCGCGCGATAGCGCGTTTCTGCCCCGTCGTCACCTGCACGATAATCCGTCCGCTTGCTGCTGCCATTTCCGCTCCTAAGCCTGTTTCCCCATGGATAGAAACATAACACTGCGCGAAAGCTCGACGTCAAGCAAAGATTCGCTGCGTTGTGTCAAGAAGCGTGCAGACAGAAGTTGCAGCCTGAAAACGTGCGATAACTCTCGGCCCGGAAACGACAAAACCGGCCGAAGCCGGTTTTGTCGTTGAAGCGTGGTGGAGAGGAGGAGGATCGAACTCCCGACCTTCGCATTGCGAACGCGACGCTCTCCCAGCTGAGCTACCCCCCCACGGCG